>NZ_CP134991.1:0-300000 GCF_039370165.1 Buchnera aphidicola (Chaitoregma tattakana)
ATGAAAAATTTTATTAATTTTGATGTCATAATAGTAGGAGGTGGTCATGCAGGTTCAGAAGCTGCTATGGTTTCTTCTAGAAAAAATAAAAAAACTTTATTACTAACTCAAAATATTAACACAATAGGAGAATTATCTTGTAATCCTTCTATAGGAGGGATTGGAAAAAGCCATTTAGTAAAAGAAATAGATGCATTGGGAGGTATTATGGCTAGAGCAGCAGACAGGTCATGTATTCAATTTAGATATCTAAATACTAATAAAGGTTTTGCTGTTAGATCTACTAGAATGCAAGTAGATAGAAATTTTTATAAAAAGAGTATTTATTATTTTTTATCTAGTGAAAAAAACTTATCTATAATCGAGTGTGAAGTAGAGGATTTAATATTAGAAAATAACCAAGTTATAGGAGTATGCACTAATTTATCAAGAAATTTTTATTCTAAATCTGTCGTTTTAACAACAGGTACTTTTCTAAATGGAAAAATGTATTTAGGGAAAAAGAGGTTTTCTGGAGGGAGAATAAATGATTTTTCTTCTAAAAAATTTTCTTCAAATTTAAAAAAGTTTCCTTTCAAATTTGGTAGGTTAAAAACGGGAACTCCTCCTAGAATTGATTCAAGGACTATAGACTTTAGTAAATTAGAATGTCAGAACAGTCATAAAATGCAATTTAGTTTTTCTTTTATTAAAGAGAAATATAAAATATTACCTAAAATACCATGTTATATTACACACACTAATGAAAAAACTTTTGATATAATTAAAAAAAATATAAATAAGAGTCCTATGTATTCTGGTATTATAAAAAGTATTGGTCCGAGATATTGTCCTTCGATTGAAGATAAAATTATTAGATTTCCAAATAGAAAAAGTCATCAGATATTTTTAGAGCCTGAAGGAATAGATAATTTTTCTATTTATCCTAATGGGATTTCTACAAGTTTTTCAGAAGATATTCAATTAAAAATTTTAACTTCTATTGTAGGGTTAGAGAATGTTAAAGTTTTAAATTTTGGTTATGCTGTAGAATATGATTTTTTTGATCCCAGAGATTTAAAAAAGACATTAGAAAGTGTACATATAAATGGTTTATTTTTTGCTGGCCAGATAAATGGCACTACCGGATATGAGGAAGCCGCTTCTCAGGGTTTATTAGCTGGTTTGAATGCTGCTTTACATAGTTCTCAAGAATCTATGTGGTATCCAGAAAGGAGTTTTTCTTATTTAGGTGTCTTAGTAGATGATTTGTGCATTAAAGGAACTAAGGAGCCATATAGAATGTTTACTTCAAGATCTGAAAATCGTCTTTTTTTGAGAGAAGACAATGCTGATATTAGATTAACTGAAGTGGGCAAAAAATTAGGAATTGTAGATTCTGTAAGATGGAAAAGATATTGTATAAAGAAACGAAATATTGAAAAAGAAATAATAAATTTAAAAAAATATAAATTATTAGTAAACTCTTTAGATAACGTTATTCTAAGAAAAAAATTTGGTGTTGTTTTTAAAAAAAATACTTCTTGCTATAAAATTTTAAAAAGACCTAATTTTGATATTATGAATTTAAATTTTTTAAAAAATTTTCATTTTAAATCCGATGATTTTGAAGCTATTAAACAAGTGGAAATAATTTCTAAGTATGAAGGATATATAAAGCGACAAAATGAAGATACTAAAAAGTTTATTTCTTATGAAAATGTTGCACTTCCTATTAAATTTGATTATTCTAAAATAAAAAGTTTGTCTACAGAGGTTAAAAGCATTTTAAATAAATTTCAACCTAGTTCAATAGGGCAAGCATCTAGAATACAAGGTATTACTCCTGTAGCCATTTCTATTTTATTAATTAATATCAAAAAAAAGTTTATTAAATAATAATTTTTATGATAGATTTTATAATATTTTAGTTTTATAAATATTAAAATTTTATACATAAATTTAATTATATAATTTAAAAACAGTTTTTTTAATAAAAGGTTTTTATTTAATGAATTTTACTTATATTTATAATATAAAAGATTATATTAATCATCATTTAATGCATCTTCAATTGGATTTAAAAGATTTTTCTATTATTAATCATGAAGATATAAAAAATGGTTTTTGGGTATTAAATATAGATTCAATTTTTTTTTCACATTTTTTATGTTTTATTTTTTTGGTAACATTTTTTATAGTTTCTAGAAAATTTAGATATAGAAAACCAGGTAAGTTTCAGTCTATGGTTGAGCTTGTAGTAATTTTTGTAAATGATAATGTAAAAAAAATATTTTGTAGAGATAGTATTTTTATTTCTTCTTTAGCATTGACAATATTTGTTTGGGTTTTTTTAATGAACTTTATGGGAATAATTCCAATAGATTTTGTTCCATATATTGCAAAAAAAATTTTTAATTTAGATGATGTAAAATGTGTTCCATCTTCAGATATTAATATTACTTTATCAATGGCTATAGATATATTTTTATTAATTATATTTTATAGTATAAAGTATAAAGGATTAAAAAAATTTTTTTCAGAATTTTTTTTGCATCCTTTTTCTAATCCAATTTTTTTTATTTTTAACTTTATTTTAGAAATTGTAGGTTTAATATCTAAAATAGTTTCTTTAGGGTTAAGATTATTTGGTAACATTTATTCAGGAGAAATTATATTTATATTAATATCATGTATTGTTCCTTGGTGGATACAATGGTGCTTTTATGTTCCATGGGCTATATTTCATATTTTAATAATGTTTTTACAATCTTTTCTTTTCATGACATTATCAATAGTATATTTATCTATGGCTTCTAAAAAATAAAATTGTTTTTAAATTAAAATTTGTTAAAAAAAAGAGAGGTAATAAAATTATATGTCTCATATTAATATAGAAATGCTTTATAT
Source organism: Buchnera aphidicola (Chaitoregma tattakana) (assembly GCF_039370165.1). Classification (NCBI taxonomy): domain Bacteria; kingdom Pseudomonadati; phylum Pseudomonadota; class Gammaproteobacteria; order Enterobacterales; family Erwiniaceae; genus Buchnera; species Buchnera aphidicola. Next base: position 2,890 of record NZ_CP134991.1, read on the forward strand.
AGCTTCTGCAATTATGTTGGGATTATCTGCCATAGGTGCAGCTATTGGAATAGGAATACTAGGAAGTAAGTTTTTAGAAGGAGCATTTAGACAACCAGACTTAATTCCTACTTTAAGAACTCAATTTTTTGTTATCATGGGGTTAGTAGATGCGATTCCAATGATAGTTGTAGGTATTAGTTTATATATTTTATTTGCTGTTATATAAAATTATATTTTTTATGGTTATAAAAGTTTCAATTATTGTTTAGTATAAAAATTTCTATGGAAAAAATAAATGAATATTAATGCAACTATTTTAGGGCAAACTATATCTTTTTTTTTATTTGTTTTTTTTTGTGCAAGATATATCTGGCCTAATATAATTAATTCTATAATAAAAAGACAGAAAGAAATATCTTCATCTTTTGAGTTGGCTGAAAACAGAAAAATTAAGTGTATAAATATGGAGAATAAAGCAAAAAAATATATATCTTTAGCTAAATTAGAAGCTAAAAATATTATACATAGAGCAAAATCTGATAGAAACTTAATATTAGAAGCAGCTATTCTTAATGCAGAACAAAAAAGAAAAGTAATAATATCAGATGGAACTAAAAAGTTAAATTTAAAAAAAAATTTAATATTGCAAGATATTAACAAAGAGGTTACTAATTTGTCTATTTTAATCTCAAAAAAAATTTTAGAAAAGTATATTAAAAAAAAAGATATAGACAAAATTTTTAATAAAATAAATTTTGATATTTAACTATATTGTATAGAGTACTGTAAATTTATGATTAATAAAACTTTATCTAGACCGTATGCATTAGCAGCATTTAATTTTTCTAAGAAAAATTTTGTAACTTTTAAATGGTATAATATGCTGAGATTTACTAGTAAACTATCTGTAGATAGTAGAATTAAAAACATTGTTAATTGTATTTTTGGTAGTAAATTTTCTTCAAATATTTTTATAAAAATATGTGCAAATAACATAGATTTAAATTTTTGTAATTTTATAAGGTTATTGTCTGAAGATAATAAATTGTTTTTATTGAAAGATATAAAATATATGTTTTATGAATATTGGAAGTCAGATAAAGATGTTGTTTCTGCTATAGTATATTCTTCAAAAATTTTGTCTATGAAATTTATGAAAAGTATACATAATTTTGTTAAAAACAATTTTTCTAAAAAGGTTTTTTTAAAGAATATACTTGATAAGTCTATAATTTATGGATTTGTAATAAAAGTTAATGATTTTATATTTAATAACAGTTTTAATTCTGATTTGAAAAAAATAAAAAAATATATGTTAGATGTATTATAGAGGTTTAATTAAGATGTATTTAAATTCTAAAGCTATTAGTAGTATTATAGAAGAAAGAATTTCTAAATTTAAAATTTCTAATAAAAGTTATAGTGAAGGAACAATTATTTCTGTAATAGACGGAATTATTAGAGTTACTGGTTTGTATAATGCTATGATAGGAGAAATGTTGTTAGTAGATAATAGAAAATATGCTATTGCATTAAATTTGGAAAGAGACTGTATTAGTGCTATTGTATTAGGTTCATTTTTGAGTTTGTGTGAAGGCATGACGGTAAAATGTACTAGAAAAGTTTTAGAAGTTCCTGTAGGAAATGGATTGCTAGGAAGAGTATTAAATAGTTTAGGGGAGCCTATAGACGGAAAAGGAAAATTAGATTTCATAAAATGTTCTGCAGTAGAAGAAGATGCTCCAGATGTAATGTCTAGACAGACAGTAAATGAACCTATACATACAGGTTGTAAAGCTATAGATGCTATGATACCAATTGGTAAAGGTCAAAGAGAACTCATTATAGGAGATAGACAAACTGGAAAGACTACAATTGCTATAGATATAATAATTAATCAAAAAAAAGCTGGTGTAAAATGTATATATGTTTCAATTGGTCAAAAAATTTCTTCTGTATTAAATATAGTAAAGATTTTGGAAGAAAAAGATGTATTAGATAATACAATAATAGTAGTTGCTTCTTCTTCTGACCCGGCTTCTCTTCAATATTTATCGCCATATTCTAGTTGTACTATGGGCGAATTTTTTAGAGATAATGGAGAAGATGCCGTAATAATATATGATGACTTAACTAAACATGCTATGGCGTATAGACAAATATCACTTTTATTGCGAAGACCTCCTGGTAGAGAAGCATTTCCTGGTGATATTTTTTATTTGCATTCTAGGCTTTTAGAAAGATCGTCTAGGGTTAACAGAGAATATATATTTAATAAAACTAAGGGGCTTATAAAAAATAAAACAGGATCTTTAACTGCTTTTCCTATTGTAGAGACGCAAGAAGGAGATATATCTGCTTTTATACCTACGAATATAATTTCTATTACTGATGGACAAATTTTTTTAGAATCTGATTTATTTAACTCTGGTATTATACCAGCTATTAATCCAGGTATTTCTGTTTCTAGAGTTGGAGGATCTGCTCAGACAAATATAATAAAAAAATTTGCTTTAAAAATTCGAGCTTCTCTTGCTCAATATAGAGAATTGTCTTCTTTTTCTCAATTTTCTTCAGATTTAGACAATGTTACTAAAAACAATTTGTTATATGGTCAGAAGTTAACTGAACTGTTTAAACAATCTAAAAATAGACCTATTAGCATTGCTGAGCAATCTTTGTTATTATTTATTGCAGAAAATGAATTTTTGAGAAAGGTTCCTGTAGAAAAGATTCATGTATATGAAAAGATGTTATTAACATATTTTAATAAAAATTTTTTTAGTTTAATAAAAGAAATTAATACATGTGGTTTATACAATAATGTTATAGAAAAACAATTTTTTAAAATCGCAGAAAAGTTTAATTCGAAAATTTTTTTTTAATATTGCCAGGGAAAATTGTTATGTTGTCCTCGAAAGAAATTAGAAATAATATTGAGAGTATAAAAAATACTAATAAAATAACTAAAACTATGGAAATGATATCTATATCTAAGATGCAAAAGATGAAACTTTTAATAAATTCTAGATCTGCATACTATTGCGCAATTAACAAGATTGTAACAAATATTATACAAGCAAAATTAGAATATTTTCATAGTTATATAAAAAATGAGTATAAAATAGATGCTGTATGTATAATAATTGTGTCTACTGAAAAAGGATTATGTGGAAGTTTAAACAATAACTTATTTAAAGAAGTACTAAAAATAATAAGACAATATTCTGAAGAAAATGTAAAACTAATAGTTTTAGGCAAAAAATCAAAATTTTTTTTTAAATTTTTTTCTAAAAACATAATTTTGTTTAAATCAAATTTTGGATATAGCTCTTTATATAAAAATGCAATAAAAATTTTAAATATTATAAAAAATTTATATAATGAAAAAAAAGTTAAAAAAATTTTTTTAGCAAGTAATAGATTTAAAAATTCTATGACATTTATTCCAAGAATGTTTCAATTGCTTCCAATATATAATGTTAATGTACATAAAAATATTTATAGAAAACATTCATGGGATTATATTTATGAGCCTGAAATTAAATGGTTGCTTGATATGTTATTTGATAGATATTTGGAATCTAAAATATATTACAGTATTTTAGAAAATCTATATTGTGAGCAATCTGCTAGAATCGTTTCTATGAAACAAGCTACTGATAATGGTAATAATATATTAAAAAAATTACAATTAACATATAACAAACATCGTCAATATAATGTTACAAAAGAACTTATAGAAATTGTATCTGGGTATTCTGCAATTTTATAAGTATTATATAAAAATGCTGAAAGGGTTTGAACAAAATATGAATGTTGGAAAGATTGTACAAATTATTGGAGATATAATAGATGTAGAGTTTTCTCAAAAAGAAGTTCCAAAAATTTTTAATCAGTTAAGAATAAAAAATGGTATTAAAATATTATTTTTAGAAGTTCAGCAACATATTGGGGGTGGTATAGTTCGTACTATTTCTATGGGGTGTTCTAGCGGATTAAAAAGAGGACTTAAAGTAGAAGATTTAGGTCATTGTATAAAAATACCTGTTGGAAAATCTATGTTAGGTAGGATAGTAAATGTTCTAGGAAATCCTATTGATAATAAAGGAAAAATAAAAAATATAGATAAAAAGAAAAAAATAGAATATAGGCAAATACATAGAGAACCTCCCAATTATTTGTCTAGAGTTATTGATAGTAAAGTTTTAGAAACAGGTATAAAAGTAATAGATTTAATATGTCCTTTTTTAAAAGGAGGTAAAGTAGGATTATTTGGTGGGGCTGGAGTAGGTAAAACAGTAAATATGATGGAACTAATTAGAAATATTTCTATAGAACATTTAGGATATTCTGTTTTTACAGGAGTAGGAGAAAGAGTAAGGGAAGGTAATGATTTTTATCATGAAATGAAAACTTCAAAAGTATTAGATAATGTAGTGTTAGTATATGGTCAAATGAATGAACCTCCAGGAAATAGATTAAGAGTGGCTTTTACTGGTCTTACTTTAGCAGAGAAGTTTAGAGATGATGGTAAAGATGTTTTGTTATTTATAGATAATATATATAGATATACGTTAGCTGGCACAGAAGTATCCTCTTTACTAGGCAGAATTCCATCTGCTGTAGGATATCAACCAACTTTATCAGAAGAAATGGGTAGATTACAAGAAAGAATTACTTCTACTGAAGATGGTTCTATAACTTCTATACAAGCTGTGTATGTTCCTGCAGATGATTTAACTGATCCTTCCCCATCTACCACTTTTTCTCATTTAGATTCTACAATAACATTAAGTAGAAATATAGCATCTTTAGGTATTTATCCAGCAGTTGATCCATTGATGTCCACTAGCCGTCAGTTAGATCCTGAAATTGTTGGAGAGGATCATTATAATACAGCTAGAGAAATACAAAAAGTGTTACAAAAATATAAAGAACTAAAGGATATAATTTCAATTTTAGGTATGGATGAATTATCTGAAGAGGATAAATTATTAGTTTTTAGAGCAAGAAAAATACAAAGATTTTTATCACAACCATTTTTTGTTGCTGAAACTTTTACTGGATTTCCTGGCAAATATGTTAATTTAAAAGATACAATAAATGGTTTTAAAAAAATTCTTTCTGGAGAATTGGACGAGTTTTCAGAGCAGTCTTTTTATATGATTGGTAAAATTGAAGAAGTTTTTGAAAAAAATAAAAATTTGAAATATTAATTTCAGAAAGTTATATATAAGGAATTTATATGAGTTTTTTTTTAGAAGCAGTTAGTAAAAAAAAACATATGTTTTCTGGAAATGTTATTAAAATTTACATTGAAGGTGTAGAAGGACAACTATGCATATATTCTAATCACATGCCATTATTTACTTGTATAAAACCTGGATTATTATATATATTAGATAATAAAAATAAAGAACATTCTTTTTATGTTTCTCACGGCATCTTAGAAATTCAACCAAGTTATGTAATAGTATTATCTGATACAATAACATCATATTTAAATCTTGATAAAAAATTTGTTTGAATTGATAAAAAATAGTTAGAAAGAATTATAAATTCTAATATCATATATAAAAATAAAAAAATGTTTAAATATTTTTTATGAAGAGATTGTGAAACTGAAAGTTGTAAAAAGTGAACAAAAAAAATTAAATTATAATTTTTTTGTTATATTTAGCGGCGGGATTATTCGTTTTCCTGCCGCAAAGTTTTTAGATTTTTATTATGTTAATTTTTTTTTAAAAGTCTATATTTTCTGCTTTTAAAGAATTTTTTTCTATGAATTTTTTCCTTGGTTTTACTGAATCACCCATTAAAGTTTTAAAAAGTTTATTAGCTTTTTTACTATCTTTTATAGAAACTTTTAACATTCTTCTAGTTTTTGGATTCATAGTAGTATTCCATAATTGATTGGGATTCATTTCTCCTAAACCTTTGTATCTTTGTATAAATATTTTTTTTTGTGAATCCTTTAGTAAACTATTTAACATATTTTTAAAGTTAGACATCTTATATGAAATATTATTTTTTGTTACAAAAGGTTTTCTTTTTATTATTTTATTAACTTTTTTGCTAAATTTTTTAATTATGTTATACTCTGTTGTTTTAAAAATTTTTTTTTCTATTTTTATAACATTTTCTCTTCCATATGTAGATTTTTTTATATTTATTACAAAATCATTATCTCTTTTATTTTTTATTAACTTATATGTATATTTTATATTATTATTTGATTTTTTTATTAAATTTTTTATTATTTTTTTAATCCATGTTATTGTTTTTTCTGTTTTTTTTAAAGAAAATAATACTGGATTTTTTATTAATTCATCTAATAGCCACATAAATATTTTATTTTGTTTTTTTGCTATTTGTTTTTTTAAATCCATATAATTAAAAATCAATTTATGTAATTTTTCTGTTTTAACTTTTTTTCTAGATGGATAAGTGTAATACATTTTACAATTTTCTAGAGAGTGTTTTATTTGAAATATGTTTAATGTTTTTTCATCTTTTATGAATATCTCTTTTTTCCGAGATTTTATTTTGTATAGAGGCGGTTGGGCTATAAAAACATGACCATTTTTTATTATTTCTGGCATTTGTCTATAAAAAAATGTTAACAACAAAGTTCTTATGTGTGATCCGTCTACATCAGCATCTGTCATTATTATTATGTTGTGATATCTTAATTTTTCTATTGAAAAAGAATTATCTACTATTCCGCATCCTAGAGCTGTGATTAAATTTGTTACTTCTTCTGAAGATAACATTTTTTCAAATTTAGATTTTTCTACATTTAATATTTTTCCTTTTAAAGGTAGTATTGCTTGATTTTTTCTGTTTCTACCTTGTTTTGCTGACCCCCCTGCTGAATCTCCTTCTACTAAATAAATTTCAGACAATTCTGGATTTTTTTCTTGACAGTCAGACAACTTCCCAGGTATAGAACATGCATCTAACGTATTTTTTTTTCTAGTTATTTCTCTAGCTTTTTTTGCTGCTTCTCTAGTTTTTATTGCATGTATAATTTTATTTATTATAATTTTAGCATCATTAGGATTTTCTAATAAATATTCACTAAAATATTCACTCACAGAAGATTCTACAAAAGATTTAACTTCCGATGACACCAGTTTGTCTTTTGTTTGTGAAGAAAATTTTGGATTTTGCATATATACTAAAACTATAGATGTTAATCCTTCTCTTGTATCGTTTCCTATAGCTGCTATTTTATTTTTTTTTATAATATATGATTTTTCTATATAGTTATTTATTGTTCTTGTTATAGAAGATTTAAGTCCTGCTAAATGTGTCCCTCCATCTTTTTGTTTTATGTTGTTTGTAAAACATAAAATTTTTTCTGAAAATTTGCAATTCCATTGCATGGATACTTCTACTTTTATGTTTTTTTTTCTTTTAGAAAAATAAAATATTTTATTATGTATTGGTTTTTTTTTTTTATTTAAAAATTTTATAAAATTTTTTATATTTCCATTATTATAAAACTTTTTTAAGATGTGCTTTTTTTTATATTCTAAAAATATTGATATACCTGGATTTAGAAAAGATAGTTCTTTAAACCTTTGTGACAATATGTCATAATTAAATTTTTTTATATTAGTAAATATTTTATTACTTGGTAAAAATTTTATTTTTGTTCCAGTTTTCTGGCTTTTTTTTACTGACTTTAATTTAGTAATTGGATTTCCGTTTTCATATTTTTGTATAAATTTTTTTCCATCTCTATATATTGTTAGATATAGCTTTTCTGATAATGCATTTACTACTGATACTCCAACACCGTGTAGTCCTCCAGAAATTTTATAGGAGTCAGAATCAAATTTACCACCAGCATGTAATATAGTCATTATTACTTCTGCTGCAGATTTTCCTTCTTCTTTATGTATATCTATCGGCATGCCTCTTCCATTATCTTCTACAGAAATAGAATTGTCTAAGTGCATTTTTATAAATATTTTGTTACAATATCCAGATATAGCTTCATCTATAGAATTGTCTACTACTTCAAATACCATATGATGTAACCCGCTTCCATCATCTGTATTTCCTATATACATGTTTGGTCTTTTTTGTACAGCTTCTAGACCTTTTAATATCTTTATATTTGATGAGTTATAAGAATTAGACATTACTTTTCTCTTTTAAATTTAAAATAGTGTTATAAAATTTGTTTTTTATTATTTTTTTAATTAATTTATATTTTCAATGTTTTAAAAAATCAATGGCATGATCATGTAAATGTTTTTAGAATTTGGTTTTTTTTGTATTTGTATTATTGACGCGTTTTTTTTTAATGATAAAAATATAGTTTTATTTTCAATGTTTTGTAATATGTTAAGAAAATATTTTATATTTAAATTAAATTCAATCGCATCACTGTAATTATTTACAATTGATATTTTTTCTTTAGCTGATTCATATTCTTCGTTTTCAGAAGTTATTTTCATAATATTATTTTTTATGTAAAATTTAGCACCATAAAAAGATGAATCCGATAGAATAGAAATTCTATTAAGAGTTTTTTTTAGTTTTTCTAATTTAATTATGATAGTTATATCTGGTTTTTTTATTACTAAATTTTTGTAGTTTGGAAAGTCTCCATCTATAAGTTTAGTAGTAATCATAATTTTTTTTGTAAGTATTCTTAAATTACAGTTGTTAGTTAATATGCTAATATTTTCATCGTCATATTTTAAAAGCTTTAATATTTCTAGTACTCCTGTTTTTGTTATAATTATTGAATTTTTTATATATTTTTTGTTTTTTATAAAAATAGTAGATATTGCCATTTTATATCCATCTGTTGATACCATTTGGATTGAATTTTCTTTTAATATAACAAATAAACCATTTAAATAATATCTAGCATCATTTTTAGCCATACAAAAATATGAATTTTTTATTATTTTTTTAAATTTTTTTTGAGCGATAATAAACTTACTATATTTTGTAAATGAATCAAATTTTGGATAGTCTGATGCTGGTAAAGTAGATAGTTTAAATACAATTTTTTTTATGTTTATAATCATAAAATTGTTTTTTATTGAAATTAATATATTAGTATTTTGTGAAAAACTTTTACATATATTTAATAATTTTTTCCCAGCAACTGTGATGTTACCTTTTGAAAATTCATGATCTACATATGTTGCTGTTACTAGTTCTGTTTCTGAATTGCTTGATGTCAGTGTTAACCTTTTTTTATCAAGAACCATTAAAACATTTTCTAAAATTGGATTAATAGTATTTTTAAATATTATTAAAGTTGTTTTTTTTAATATTTTTAATAGTTTTTTTTGTTTGATTATAAATTTCATAATAATTTTTATAGAGGTAAATTTAAAAATAGTTTAAATATAGTATTTAATTTATACGTTTTTTCAGTATATTATTATATTTATTTTGTATTAAAATTATTTTTTTATTTAAATTGTATAAAAGTATTAAATTTCGTTTTGATTAATTATGAATATTTTTAATTATATTTTTTTAATGAATTTTTTTTATATATAAAAATTAGGTTATAATATATTAAAAAATTTTAATTTATGGGTAATTTTATTTTATGAAAAGAACGTATCAACCTTCAATTTTAAAAAGAAACAGATCACATGGGTTTAGATGTAGAATGTCTACAAAAAATGGAAGACATGTTTTACGTAGAAGAAGATTTAAACATAGGTCTAGACTTACAGTATCTTCATAATGAATTTTATAATAATGTATAACAAATTTTTTTTTAAAAAAAAACATAGATTGTTTGAAGATAATCAATTTAGATTTGTTTTTAAAAAATCATATAAAGTTTTTAATAAACAATTTTTGATATTAAGCAGAGAAAATAATGTTACATATCCTAGACTAGGTATAAGAATATCTTCTAAGTTTATAAAACTATCTTATAAAAGAAATGTTATAAAAAGGTTAATAAGAGAAAGTTTCAGAATAAATATTAAAAAATTTTTTTGTATGGATTTTATAGTAATAGTTAAAAATAATATTTCTGAATTTAAAAATGTATTTTTACTAGAATCTTTAAAAAGTTTGTGGATTAGATACTTTTCAAATTGATGTTTTATTTTTGTCTATTGTAGACAGTGTATTATAAATTTATGTAATAAATATATTAAACTAATAAATATAAACTAAATATTTTATTTTATTAAAAAGATAATTTATATGTATATAAAAAAAAATTAAAAAAGAGAGAGAAAAATGTATTGGATCAAAAATACGTTTATATTAATTCTTTTATTCATTTTAGCATTTTTTGTCTATAAATTTAATAATAAAAATTTTTTTCATAGTTCTGTACATAGAAATCAAGTACATAATACAGTATATAAATATGAAAATGATATTGTACATACAAAAAATTTTATTTTTGTAAAAACTGATAATTTTAAAATTTTAATAGATAAATTAAATGGAAACATAATTTCTACACATTTATTAAAATATAAAGAAACTATAGGATCAAGTAATACATTACATTTATTAAAATCTAAAAAAGATTTTATATATGTAGCTAATAGTGGATTATTGGGGTTGGAAAAAAACAAATTTTATTATGATAATGAGTACAATAAAAAAAATTTTTTTAAATTACTTGATAATGAAGATAAATTATGTGTACCCATGAAATGGACTTCTAAAAATGGATTATCATATATAAAGACTTTTATTTTCCAAAGAGGAAAATATTTTTTTAAAGTTAAATACGATATATTTAATAATACTGGAAAAAAGATTAATGTTTCTATGTTTGGTAATTTAAAACAAAGCATCAAGAAAGAGAAAGATGTTAATTACAGTAATTTGGGAATGAGAACTTTTAGAGGTGTTGCGTATTCTAATGCTGAACATAAATATAAAAAAGTTAACTTTGATTCTATAGATCAAAAAAGATATATTTCTAATTTATCTGATAACAAATGGATTGCAATGGTTCAACCATATTTTGTTTCAGCCTGGATTCCAGATAGATCTATAAAAAGTAAACTTTTTTCGGATAAAGTCAGTTCTAGAGATATTTCTGTTGGATATGTTACTGAAAATTTGTCAATTAACAAAAATGAAAATAAAACTTTATGTTCAACATTATGGATAGGACCAAAAATAAAAAAGAAGATGTTAGAAATTTCAGACAGTTTATATTTTACAATAGATTATGGTTTTTTATGGTTTCTTTCTCAGCCACTGTTTGAGTTATTGAATTATTTAAACAAATTTTTTCAAAATTGGGGTATATCTATAATAGCTATAACTTGTATAATAAAATTAATAATGTATCCTATTTCTAAAATTCAATATGTTCAAATGGCTAAAGTTAAGAGTATTCAAAAAGAAATTAGTTTAATAAAAAGACAGTATAAAGATAATAAAAGCATGTTAAGTAATAAAATTGTAGACTTATATAAAAAAAATAATATTAATCCAATAGGAAGTTTTTTACCTATAATAGTACAAATGCCTATGTTTTTATCTTTATACTACGTAATTATAGAATCCGTTGAACTAAGGCATGCTCCGTTTATTTTATGGATACAGGATTTATCTGATAAAGACCCCTTTTTTATATTGCCAATATTGATGGGAATAACTACATTTTTATTACAAAATGATTCAGAAGATGATTATAACTTAGATAAAATACATAAAATAGTCATTCAAACTATGCCTGTTTTTTTTACTATATTTTTTTTATGGTTTCCATCTGGTTTAGTTTTATACTATATAATAAGTAATATATTAACGATAATACAACAAAAAATTATTTTTAATAAGTTTAATGTATAAAATTTTTTTTAATTACATTATTTTGGAAAATTTTAAATTATATGTATATTAAAGATACTATAGTTGCTTTAGCTACTCCTTATGGTATTTCTGGAGTATCTATATTAAGAGTTTCTGGCATTAAAGTTAAAGAAATATGTAACAGAATTTTGCATACTATTCCTAAAGTAAGATATGCTAATTACTTAAACTTTTTTAATGTATTTAATAACACTATAATAGATAAGGGAATAGTTATAAGATATGAAAAACCAAATTCTTTTACTGGAGAAGATATATTAGAGTTTCAATGTCATGGAAGTAGAATAGTAATAGATATTTTATTAAAAAATATTTTGTTTATAAAAGATGTTAGAATAGCTAATAATGGAGAATTCTCACGAAGAGCATTTTTTAACAATAAAATTGATTTGTTACAAGCAGAAGCTATAGATGATTTAATAAATTCAAACTCAGAAGTTATGTTAAAAGCTTCTATGAATGCTTTAAATGGAACATATTCTGTTCATATAAACAAATTATCTAAAAAAATCACACACATAATATCTGATATTGAAATAATTTTAAATATAGAAAATGAATATGATTCTTCTAATAATATTATATTATTAAATAAATTAGAAAAGTTAATATTTGAATTTAAGATCTTAAAGAAAAGATTAGATAGAAGTAGTATTTTAAGAGAAGGGTTAAGAATAGTTATAGCCGGGGTTCCTAATTCTGGTAAATCTAGCTTATTTAACTGCATTTTATCTAATGACAGATCAATAGTTACAGAATTTAGTGGAACTACTAGAGATGTATTAATAGATAGTTTTTCTTTTGAAGGATCTATTTTCAATATTTCTGATACGGCTGGTATAAATTTTACTAAGAATAAAATAGAGAAGATTGGTATACAGAAAGCTTGGAAAGAAATGAAGTATGCTAGTTGTGTTTTACTTGTTACAGATGATGATATTAGTAACTTTAGTAAAAATGCTGTTAATAAAAAAATTATAAAATATCTAAGACATAATAATATATTTTATGTAGTAATTTTAAACAAATGTGATATAAAAAATATAATTCCTAGAATTATAAAGTTAAAAGGGATTTTTTATATTAATTTATCAGCTAAAAAAAATCTTGGTATTAATATTTTATTAAAATTTTTAAAAAAAAAATTATTGTTAAAAAATTTTTCTGATAACATTCTTATTTCTAGAAGAAGACATTTACACTTGATTGAAAAATCATTATTCAATCTTATTGAATCTATAAAAACCTTTAAAAAATTATACAATTTAGAAATTTTATCTGAAAACTTATTTAAGACTAGAAAACTTTTAGATAGTATTGTTGGGAAATTTCATACTAATGATTTACTAGATTCTATATTTTCAAATTTTTGTTTTGGAAAATAACATTTATATATTGCCCGAAGGTGGAATTGAACCACCGACACGGGGATTTTCAGTCCACTGCTCTACCAACTGAGCTATCCGGGCAATAAAGTTTAATTATTTGCAATAATTGAATAAAAGTCAACTTATTTTTTTATATTTTTTATATACATTTTTATTTAAAAAATATACTAAGAAAATATAAAATTTTAACTTGAAAGTAAATGGTATAATACATATATATAGTTTCAAGAAACAAAAAAATATATATTAAGGTATTATAAAGATAATATGATATTTTATTAATAATAGAGGTATTTAGGTAAATGAAAATTCGCCCGTTACATGATCGTATTATAGTGGAAAGAAAAAAAAAAGAATCTAAGTCTGCAGGAGGAATAGTTTTAACTGGTTCTGCAGCAGGTAAATCCTCAAGAGGAATAGTAATTGCTATAGGAAAAGGTCGCATTTTAGAAAACGGAAAAATAAAGCCATTAGACGTGAAAGTAGGTGATATGGTAATTTTTAATGAAGGATATGGTGCTAAAACAGAAAAAATTGACAATAAAGAAGTATTAATTTTAACAGAAAATGATATTCTTGCAATAGTAGAATAAATAATTAAAGATTTAAAAAAAATTATATTTTTAATAAATTAATAAAAGGAAACTTTTTATATGGCAGCTAAAGATGTAAAGTTTGGTAATGAAGCTAGAATTAAGATGCTTAACGGTGTTAACATATTAGCTGATGCTGTTAAAGTAACTCTAGGTCCTAAAGGAAGAAATGTAGTTTTAGATAAATCTTTTGGAGCGCCTAGTATTACAAAAGATGGAGTATCTGTAGCAAGAGAGATAGAGTTGGAAGATAAGTTCGAAAATATGGGCGCCCAAATGGTGAAAGAAGTTGCTTCAAAAGCAAATGATGCTGCTGGTGATGGTACTACTACTGCTACTTTATTAGCTCAGGCTATAGTTAACGAGGGCTTAAAAGCAGTGGCTTCTGGAATGAATCCTATGGATTTAAAGAGAGGTATAGACAAAGCGGTAATAAATGCTGTTGATGAGTTGCGTAAATTGTCTGTTCCTTGTTCTGATGCTAAGGCTATTACTCAAGTAGGTACAATATCTGCAAATGCTGATGAAAAAGTTGGATCTTTAATTTCTGAAGCTATGGAAAAAGTAGGAAATGATGGTGTAATAACTGTAGAAGAGGGAACTGGATTACAAAATGAACTAGAAGTTGTAAAAGGAATGCAATTTGACAGAGGATATTTATCTCCATATTTTATTAATAAAACTGAATCAGGAATAGTAGAGTTAGAAAATCCATATATTCTAATGGTAGATAAAAAGATTTCAAATGTTAGAGAATTATTGACAATATTAGAATCTATTGCTAAATCTGGTAAACCATTGTTAATAATATCAGAAGATTTAGAGGGTGAAGCTTTAGCAACTTTAGTAGTTAACTCTATGAGAGGAATAGTAAAAATTGCAGCAGTGAAGGCTCCAGGATTTGGAGATAGAAGAAAATCAATGTTGCAAGATATTTCTATTTTGACAAATGGCTCAGTTGTTTCTGAAGAATTAGCTATGGATTTAGAAAAAACATCTATAGAAGATTTGGGTCAAGCAAAAAGAATAGTTATTACTAAAGATACTACTACTATAATTGGCGGACTTGGTAGAAAGAAAGATATAAAAAATAGAGTTAATCAAATCAGAAAGCAGATCAAAGATTCTACTTCTGACTATGATAAAGAGAAATTAAATGAAAGATTAGCTAAGCTTTCAGGTGGAGTTGCAGTTTTAAAGGTAGGAGCTGCCACTGAAGTAGAAATGAAAGAAAAAAAAGCTAGAGTAGAAGATGCTTTACATGCTACTAGAGCAGCCGTTGAAGAAGGAGTAGTACCAGGAGGCGGGGTTGCTTTAGTAAGAGTAGCTCAAAAAATTTCTAAAATGTTAAGTGATAATGCAGATCAAAATGTTGGAATACGTGTAGCAGTACGTGCTATGGAAGCTCCATTACGTCAAATAGTGTCTAATTCAGGAGAAGAACCTTCTGTAGTAACAAATAATGTAAAAGATGGAAGTGGAAATTATGGATATAATGCTGCTACTCATAAATATGGTAATATGATTAAATTTGGAATATTAGATCCTACTAAAGTAACTAGATCAGCATTACAATATGCCGCTTCAGTAGCTGGATTAATGATAACTACTGAATGTATGGTAACTGATTTACCTAAAGAAGAAAAATCTGAATTAGGGCATGCTCAGCCTGGCGCTGGTATGGGTGGAATGGGAGGAATGATGTAATTTTAGTATTTATACATTATATTTCACATTTTTAAAAGATATATTGTATTTTAATATTTTCTTATCCTTAGAAACAATTTTTCTAAGGATAAGTATTATTATTTCTTAACAGAGAAGAAGATTATACTTATGATATTTTGTAATAGTAATAATTTTAGAAATGGATTAAAAGTAATTTTTGATAGAAATCCATTCAACATTGAAAAAAGTGAGTTTGTAAAACCTGGTAAAGGTCAAACGTTTGTCAGAGTTAGAATGAAAAATTTGATTAATAACAAAACTATAGAAAAAACTTTTAGACCTAACGAAAGTTTAAAGGTTGCAGAAATAGAGAATATTACAGTTTCCTTCTTATATAGATCTGCAAAAATTTTTTATTTCATGGACTTAAAAAATTATAATGAAATTTCAATAGAAAAAAAACATTTGTTAAACGTTTTAAAACTAATTTATCCAGGTAAAAAATATTTTGGATTAACATGGAGAGAAAAATTGATTTCTATATCTCCTAAAAATTTTATGAAGTTTAGAGTAATAGGTTTTGAGCAGTTTACTAATACAAATATTAGTTTAAAAAACAAGATAGCAATATTTAAAACACAATTAAAAATTGTTGTACCTGCATTTATAAAAATTAATGATATAATTAAAATAGATACGAGATTTTGTAAATATGTTTCTAGAATATAGTAAATATAATATTTTATATATTTATTTTTTTTATATTTTTATATATGCTTTCTATAACTATTCCATTCAAAATTCAACCACAGACTATTTCCTAATCTCATTCTATCTATTACTCTTTCTCCTAATAAAATTTTCATTCCTTCATGATTTAGATTAGATAACATTCCAGTAGATCTTTTTGAAGATGACCTTCTATCTACTATTTGGTTTATAACAACTTTCTCATATCTAGATTCTGTTTGCATTCCTATTTCATCTATCATTAACAAGTCTACTGTGCTTAGTTCATTTAATAAGTTTTCTTCTGTGGTATGACTTGATCCATTAAATGTTCCTTTCATATTAGACATAAGATCTGCTACTGTTACTATAAGTACACTTTTTCCTTTTAATATCAAGTAGTTTCCTATCGCCGAAGCTAGGTGATTTTTTCCAGTTCCAGGTTTTCCAGAAAAAATAAAACTGGATACATTACTATTAAAATTTTTTGCATATTTTTTTGCGGCTTTTAAAACTCGTTCATGACCTTTATGTTCTATTTTATAATTTTTAAATGTGCATTTTATATATAATTCTTTTATACCAGATTTTTTAAAAGTTTTTTTTATTTTCATTATTTTATTTTTTTTTAAGATGTCTTTAGAAGAAATCAATCCTTGTTCTTGATTCCAAGACAGTAAATCTTTGTCTTTTTTGAATTTAGGTTTTATATGACTAGGAATTATTTTTTTAAGCCTTTTTAAAAAGTTAGTAGTCTTATTTTTCATTATTTGTCTCTAAAACCATCTGGTACAAAATTGTTTTTTTTATATATTTTGTTTGGTTCTTCTTGAAACATTTTGTGTTTTGATGATCTAGTTATTTTCAAACTATATGCTAATTTTTGTTGCCATTGTATGTGATATAGAAATCTTCTTTCAGCTTTCCAGTAGTCTATAAATGATTTCAGTTCGCTTTTAGATACATTATTTTTTATTTTAATTCCCCATATTGAAGCTTTTTGTATAAAATTTTTGTCAGGATGCCAGTTATCATGCATTGCAAATTTGTTTGTAGTATTATAATTGTTATTTAATTGTTCTGTTGAAATTATTTTTGAAAATTTATCATAACGTTTTTTTTTTTCATATTTTTTTAGTTTTTCAAAATTTTTTTTTATAAATTTAAAATTTGTTATACATGTTACTGGTATATCATTTTTTAAAATTAATATAATTTTTTTTTTAGATTGTTTTAAAAATTTAAATGGATTTTTTAAAAAGTTTTCTATAGTTATATTTAACGTATTCATATTTTTTATATTCATTAAAATAACCCCTATATTTATATAACATGTAAAAAAAATTGTTTTATGAAAAAATGTGTATATAATTATTTTTTTTTAACTAAATATAATACTCCAGAAGCTTCTCCTATATTTTTTTTTTTAAAAGTGAACCATTTTTTAGGAATTTTTATGTGTTTTTTTTTTTGTGTTTCTATGTATATTAACGTATTTTGTTTGGTCCAATTATTTTTTTCTAGTAAGTATATAACTCTTTCAATAATTTTATTATTAAACGGGGGATCTAAAAATATTATATCATATGGAGTTCCATTACTATTTAACCAATATAATATATTTGCATTAATTACATTAATATTTTTTATAGATAGTCTTTTTATGTTTTTTAATATATTATTATAAATATAAAAATTTTTTTCTATAGTAGTAACATAGTTTGCATATCTAGATACAGATTCAATACTTAATAAGGCACTTCCAGCAAAGCAATCTAAGCATTTAGCATTTGCAATATATTTAGAAAGCCATTCAAAAAGAATTTTTCTCATTAAATTTGTAGTAGGTCGTATTTTATACTTTTTTTTTATTGATATAATTCTAGATTTTAATTTACCTGATATAATTTTCATATTTTTATATAAGATTTTATTATTATTGTATTTAATAAATATTTTTTTTATAATAGTAAAAATATTATTAACATATATTTATTAATTATAACTTTATTAAATTGTTTAATATAATATTATAGAAATGAGAATAAAATATGTCAAAGAGTAAAAAAAATAGCATTTTTTCTTGGATATTTAATAGTTTTAAAAAAAAAAAAATAAACATATAAAAAAAAATAATATTAGAGAAATACTATCTTTACAAAAGAAAAAAAAAAAAAATGAAAATAAACATGATTTAGAAAATATCCATAAAACTACTGTACAAAAAAATAATATTTTTAATATATTTAAAGAAAAATTGTATAATACTAGAAAGAAAATAGGATCTCAAATACAAAAATTTTTTTTTAGAAAAAAAATAGACAAAAAAACGTTTAAAATATTAGAAGAAAGTTTATTGTTGTGTGATGTTGGTCTTAATACTGCAAGTAAGGTAATTTCTAATTTAAAAAAAAAGGTTATAAAGAAAAATATAATAGATAAAAGTATTGTTTTAAATATTTTACAAGATGAACTTTTATATATATTGAAAAAAAGTTATAAGCCGTTAATAATAAAAAATAAATATCCTTTTTTAATTTTAGTAGTTGGAGTAAATGGCGTAGGTAAAACTACAACTGTAGGAAAATTAGCTTGGAAGTATAAACAGCAAGGAAGATCTGTTATGATAGCTGCTGGTGACACTTTTAGAGCTGCAGCGATAGAGCAGTTAAATATTATTTCTAAAAAAATATTAGTTCCTGTAGTATCTCAACATTATAAAGCAGATTCTGCTGCTGTAATTTTTGATGCTATACAATCTGCAAAGAGAAAAAATGTAGAGATTTTGATAGCAGATACTTCAGGTAGATTACATAACAACAAAAATTTTATATCTGAACTACGTAAAATTATAAAGGTTACAAAAAAAATTGATGTTAGCTTTCCTGATGAAACAATACTTGTAATAGATTCTTCTAGCGGTCATAATATTATTAATCAAGTAAGAATTTTTAAAAATGAAACTAATGTTACAGGTATTATTGTTACTAAATTAGATGGTTCGGCTAAAGGAGGAATGATATTTAATATCTCGGATGAATTTAATATTCCAGTAAGATATATTTCTACTGGAGAGAATAAAGAAGATTTACACAAATTTGAATGTGAAAGTTTTGTAAAATCTATTTTTAAATAACAATTAATAGTTTTTTAATTATTAAATTTCTATATTTATTATTTAAAGGTAAAAATATATGCAAAAAATATTTGTATATTGTAAACATATAATCGATAATGTTGAAAATTTTTTTTAATTAATTTAATGTTGTGATAATTTAGGCAGCGACATGATAAAAACTATTGATACCATTTCTTTAGGCTCATTAGGAAATCTTAGTTCTTATATAAAGGTAGCTTTTTCTTTTCCCGTGCTTTCAAAAAAAAAAGAAAAATGTTTAGCTACTTTATTGTATTGTAATAGTGATTTAAATTCGGCTAAAACATTAATTTTATCTAACTTAAGATTTGTAATACATATTTCAAAAAATTATTTGGGATATGGTTTATTACAGTCTGATTTGATTCAAGAAGGCAATATAGGGCTTATGAAAGCAGTAAAAAAATTTAATCCTGATATAGGTGTCAGATTAATTTCTTTTGCTGTACATTGGATAAAATCTGAGATACATGAATACGTACTAAAAAATTGGAGAATAGTGAAAGTTGCTACTACTAAATCGCAAAGAAAGTTGTTTTTTAATTTGAGAAAAAATAAAAAGAGATTCGGGTGGTTTAATAAACTGGAAATAGATACTGTTGCTAAAGAACTAGGAGTAAAATCTAATGATGTAATAGAAATGGAAGCTAGAATGTCTGCTCAAGACTTAACATTTAGTTTTTCTACTTCAGAAGATAATATAGATAATAAGTCTAAATTTAAATCGTCTTATCTGAAAGATAATAATTCAAATTTTGCTAATACTTTAGAAAAAAATCAGTTATATGAGTATAATATTAACAAGTTGAAGAACGCTTTATTAAGTTTAGATACACGTAGTAGATATATAATTTCTTCTAGATGGCTATATGATGACAAAAAAAAGACGTTACAAAATTTAGCAGATTATTATGGTATTTCAGCTGAAAGAGTGAGACAAATAGAAAAAATTGCTATAAATAAGATCAGATTAAAAGTAAAAAATTAATGCTATTATATAGTTTTATATTTATTTTGTTTCTAATGAAAATTTTAATATTTTTGTAATATTTTTTTTTAAAAATATTAAAATATTTGGTGATTTTTAAATTTTTATGAAATTGTTTTCTTGCTATTTTATTTTATTGAACATTTTATAAAAGGTTTAATTTTGTAACAATAATGTTAAAATTTTCATAAAAATTTGTTTTATTTATATAAGAGAATTTATCTAATGAATATTTTTAGTCATATATTAGGTCTTCCAAGAATAGGATCTATGAGAGAGTTGAAAATTGCTCAAGAAAAGTATTGGAATGATGAAATAGATTTAAAAAGTTTATTTAATACAGGTAAAAATATTAGAAAGAGTAATCTTAAAATTCAAAAGGAAAAAGGTTTAGATTTTATTTCCGTTGGAGACTTTTCTTGGTATGATCATGTTTTGCATACTAGTATGATGCTTGGAAATGTTCCAAACAGATATAAAATGCTTGAAGATACATGTATTAATATAGACACTTTGTTTAGAGTTGCTAGAGGTTTTGTAACTTCGGAAAAAACTTTACATGCATCTGAAATGACTAAATGGTTTAATACTAATTATCATTATATAGTTCCGGAGTTTAGTAAAAATACTTATTTTAATTTTTCGTGGAAACAAATATTGGAAGAATTGGATGAAGCTATAAAATTAAAATTTCATAATATTAAACCTATTTTATTGGGTCCTATAAGTTATTTATGGCTTGGAAAGGTTGTAGATGGTAAAAAGTTTAGTAAATTAGAATTATTAGATAAAATTTTACCAATATATAGAAAAATTTTTTTAGAATTCAAGAATAGAAAAATAAAATGGGTTCAAATAGATGAACCAATATTAGCTTTGGATATTTCAAAAAGATGGCTAGAAGCTTTTATATATGTATATGACTATTTACATGATAAAGATTTAAAAGTTTTACTAACTACATATTTCGGTAGTATAGCACATAATATAAATACTATTAAAGATATTGCTGTTAGTGGTATTCATATAGATTGTGTTAGTGAAAATAGTGAATTAAATATAATAAAAAATAAAATTTCTAAAAGTTCTTATATATCTTTAGGAGTTATAAATGGCAGAAATATATGGAAGTCTAATTTAAAAAAAATATATGAAGAAATATATGATTTTGTAAGATATAGAAAAAAAATTTTTATAAGTACTTCTTGTTCTTTACTGCATGTTCCTGTAGATTTGCAATTAGAAAAAAATATGGATATTAATTTTAGACAAAATTTTTCTTTTGCAATTCAAAAGTGTGAAGAGGTTTGTCTTTTATCAAAAGCTTTGAAAGAAAATAAAAAAAGTGTTTTAAGTAAAAATGTATTAAAAAATTTTTATAAAGAATCTAATCTATATGGACTCTGTTCAAAAATACAAGAAAAACATCTCAGAAGAAATAATTCATATGATGTAAGATATACTATACAAAATAAAATTTTAAATATACCTACATTACCTACTACTACTATTGGATCTTTTCCTCAAACAAAAACGTTAAGAGAAGCTAGATTAAAATTTAAAGATAATAAAATAAGTTTAGAAAAATATCATAGTGAAATTAAAGAATATATTAAAAATGTTATTTCTGAACAAGAAAAATTAGGTTTAGATATTTTAGTACATGGTGAACCTGAAAGAAATGATATGGTGGAATATTTTAGTGAACATTTACAAGGTTTTTTATTTACACAATTTGGTTGGGTGCAAAGTTATGGATCTAGATATGTTAAACCTCCAATAATAGTGGGAGATGTATATAGAAAAAAACCTATCACTGTAAAATGGTCAAAGTACGCTCAGTCTAAAACTAATAAATTAGTTAAGGGGATGTTAACCGGGCCAATAACTATATTATTATGGTCATTTTGTAGAGAAGACATATCTAAATATATTATTTCTGAGCAAATAGCAATATCTTTAAGAGAAGAGGTAAAAGATTTAGAAAATGCTGGTATAAAAATAATTCAAATTGATGAACCTGCTTTTAGAGAGGGGCTCCCTTTGAGAAACAAATTTAAGGAAAAATATTTTAATTGGGCTGTTAATTCTTTTAAACTAAGTTCTTCTGTAGTTAGTGATCAAACTCAAATACATACTCATATGTGTTATTCAGATTTTAATGATATAGTAGAGGCTGTAATTAGATTAGATGCTGATGTAGTGACAATAGAATCTTCTAGATCAAATTTTAAGTTGTTAAAATGTTTTAAAAAAATTAAATATCCTAATAGTATAGGTCCAGGAATTTATGATATTCATACTACTAATATACCTAGTGTTAGTGATATGAAAAATGTAATTAAAAAATATATTAAAATATTTGACGTAAAAAAGATTTGGATAAATCCTGATTGTGGTTTGAAAACTAGAAATTGGAAAGAAGTAAGACAGTCTTTAAAAAATATGGTTATAGCAGCTAAAGATTTAAGAGATAAAATTTAAAAATTTTATTTTTTATATTATTTTTTTTTATATAATGTTACATACTATTAAAACTGAAATGTTTTATTAAAATTTTCAGTTTTAATAGTTTTATTAAAAATATATTTTATAAATATTAATTTATAATCTTTTTATATAATTTTAAAAAATATTATTTTTCTATATATGTTTTTTATAATATAGATTATTGTTTTATTTTAATAAAAAAAATTACATTTTTTCTATTTTATTGTATTTATATTTTATATCAAATATATTTTCATTTTTTTGTGAATACGTGAATTTATTAAATATATTTTTAAATACTAATTTTATCTAACAGCATTTTTTAATGCTTTTCCTGATACGAATGCTGGAACTTTAGTAGCAGCAATTTTTATTTCTTCTCCTGTTTGCGGATTTCTTCCTATTCTTTCTGATCTCTTATTAACTTTAAATGTTCCAAATCCAACTATTTGAACTGTTTTTCCATTTTTTAATGATTGTGTTATTATTTTTAAAGTTGTTTCTAATGTATTTTTTGTTTGAGATTTTGTTAAAGAAGTTTCTTCTGCAATAGCATTTATTAATTCAGCTTTGTTCATTAATTTTCCTTAATGATATATTTTTTATTTATGTTTTGTTTCGTATTAAAACATAACGATTTAAAAAAAAATATTGATTTAATTATTAATAGGTTTTTATATATTTTTTAAAGTTAACTTTTTTTATTAAAAAAATTTTGTATATTTTTATTTTAAATATTATTTTAAACTATTGTACATATAATACAATAATAAAAATAATCCTAATAATATATTGTAAATATGTAATTTTATAACTTTTTTATTAGTTTTTTTATAAATTTGTTTTATTTATGTGAACAACAAAATTAAATTTTATAAATTAGAATTTAACATTTCTGATAAGCTTGCTGAGGCTTCTTCTACTGTTGTAACATTTTTTTTAGACGTTTTTTTTTGTCTCTTTCTTTTTTCTATTATTTTTGATCTTTCTTTATGATAAGCATAACCAGTTCCTGCTGGTATTAATCTTCCAACTATAACATTTTCTTTTAATCCTCTTAATTCGTCTTTTTTACCTGATATGGATGATTCTGTTAAAACTCTTGTAGTTTCTTGAAATGATGCAGCTGAAATAAAAGATTCAGTTGCTAAAGATGCTTTAGTAATTCCTAACAAATTTCTGTTAAACGTAGCTGTTTTTTTATTTTTTTCTTTTAATATTTTATTTTCTGAGATTATTTTAGAATATTCTATTTGTTCTTCATGCAGAAATTTCGAATCTCCGGGATTTAAAATGGTGACTTTCCTTAACATTTGTCTTACAATAATTTCTATATGTTTGTCATTTATTTTTACACCTTGTAATTTATACACTTCTTGAACTTCATTTATTATATATTTAGTAACAGATATTACGCCTCTTAATCTTAATATATCATGTGGTGATTCAGCCCCATCTGAAATTATATCTCCCTTTTCTACTTTTTCTCCTTCGAATACATTTAATTGTCTCCATTTAGGAATCATTTCTTCATATATATTTTTTTTATCTATTGGTGTTATTATAAGTCTTCTTTTTCCTTTTGTTTCTTTACCAAAAGATATAACTCCACTTATTTCCGCTAGAATAGCTAGATCTTTTGATTTTCTAGCTTCAAATAAATCAGCTACTCTAGGTAAACCTCCTGTAATATCTTTAGTAACACTAGACTCTTGAGGAACTTTAGCTAAAATATCTCCAGAGGAGACTTTAGATTTATCTTCAAATTGTAATACAGATTTTCCAGGTAAAAAGTATTGAGCATTATTTTCTGTTTTAGACGTTATGACATTTTTTCCATGTTTGTCTACAATTTGTATAGATGGTCTTAAATCTTTTCCTGTACTTGTTCTTTCAGACGTTTCCAGTACAATTGTTGAAGATAGTCCAGTAAGGTCATCTATTTGTTTAACTACGCTTTTACCATCTATTATTTCTAAAAATTTTATATATCCGCTAACTTCGGAAATTATTGGTATGGAATGTGGGTCCCATTGTGCTACAATTTCCCCGGAATATGTTTTTTTATTGTTGCATTTTTTTAATATAGCTCCATATGGTACTTTATAGGCTTCTTTAACTCTTCCGTGTTGGTCTATTATACGAAGTTCTGCATTTCTAGAAACAACAACTGCTTTACCATTTTTCTTAGTTACTATTTTAGCATTATGTAGATGTATTATGCCTGAGTTTTTTACTTGTATATTAGATTCTGTTGCAGATTTAGATGCTGCCCCACCTATATGAAACGTTCTCATAGTTAATTGTGTCCCTGGCTCTCCTATAGATTGCGCAGCTATTACTCCTACTGCTTCTCCCTTATTTACTAATTTTCCTCTAGATAAATCTCTTCCATAACATTTAGCACATACGCCAAATTCAGTTTCACATTTTACTACAGTTCTTACTTTTATTTCATTTATAGAATGTTTTTCTAGCTTTTTACATAGTGATTCATTTAATAATGTATTTTTTTTTATTAATATTTTTTTAGTTTCTGGTATTATTATATGTTTTGATGTTACTCTACCTAATACTTTATCTCTTAAAGATTCTTTTATTTCTTCATTTTCTATGGTAATAAATATATACATACCTTTATTAGTTTTACAGTCATCCTCTGTAATTACTAGATCTTGCGCGACATCTACTAATCTTCTAGTTAAATATCCAGAGTTTGCTGTTTTTAGAGCTGTGTCAGCTAATCCTTTTCTTGCTCCATGGGTAGATATGAAATATTGTAATACATTTAAACCTTCTCTAAAATTTGCTATTATTGGAGTTTCTATTATAGAGCCATCTGGTTTAGCCATTAATCCTCTCATACCAGCTAATTGCCGTATTTGCGCTGTGGAACCTCTAGCTCCTGAATCTGCCATAATAAAAATACTGTTGAATGATGCTTGTTTTTCTATTTTTTTATTTTTATTTAATACATATTCTGTAGACAAATTTTTCATCATAGCAGTTGACACTTTTTCGTTGGCACTAGCCCATATATCTATTACTTTATTATATCTTTCTCCTACGGTTACTAATCCAGAACTAAATTGTGTTTGTACTTCTGATACTTCTGTTTCAGCATCTGATATTATTTCATATTTTTCTTTTGGTATTATCATGTCATCTATACTTACAGACGATCCTGATTTTGCTGCATAATAGAATCCTGTATACATTATTTTATCAGCAAATGTTACAGTTTTTTTTAAACCTAATATTCTATAACATGTATTCAACATTTCTGAAATAGATTTTTTTTCTAACACTTTATTTATTAAAGAATAAGGTAGCCCTTTTGGAACGATGTTCCATAAAATAGCTCGTCCTATTGTAGTGTTTATTATTTTAGTATTTTTTTTAGATGTTATATTATTTACATTTTTATATTCTGTGATTCTTACTTTAACCTTTGCATGTAATGATACTAATTTAGAGTAATACATTCTTTCAGCTTCATTAGAACCGGTTAATATGTTACCTTCACCTTTAGAGTTTACTTTTGATCTAGTCATGTAGTATAATCCTAATACTACATCTTGAGATGGCACTATTATTGGTTCTCCGTTAGCTGGAGACAAAACATTTTTTGTTGACATCATTAACGATGATGCTTCTTCTTGAGCTTGTATAGTTAAAGGGATGTGAACAGCCATTTGATCTCCATCAAAATCTGCATTATAAGCAGCACATACTAATGGATGCAGTTGTATTGCTTTTCCTTCTATTAATATTGGTTGAAAGGCTTGTATTCCTAGTCTATGCAATGTTGGCGCTCTATTTAATAAAATAGGATGTTTTTTTATTACTTGATCTAATATATCCCATACTGAAGCATCTTCTTTTTCTACCATTTTTTTAGCAGATTTTATAGTGTTAGCCAATCCTTGTGATTCTAGTTTTCCGTATATAAATGGCTTGAATAGTTCTAATGCCATTTTTTTTGGTAATCCACATTGATTTAATTTCAAGTATGGTCCTACAGTAATTACTGATCTTCCTGAATAATCTACTCTTTTACCAAGAAGGTTTTGTCTAAATCTACCTTGTTTTCCTTTTATCATATCTGCTAAAGATTTTAAAGGTCTTTTGTTTGATCCTATTATAGCTCTTCCTCTTCTCCCGTTGTCTAATAATGCATCTACAGCTTCTTGCAACATTCTTTTTTCATTTCTTACTATGATATCTGGAGCGGATAAATCTAATAATCTTTTTAACCTATTGTTTCTGTTTATCACTCTTCTATATAAATCGTTTAAATCTGAAGTAGCAAATCTTCCACCATCCAATGGAACTAAAGGTCTTAGGTCTGGTGGTAATACAGGTAATACATTAAATATCATCCACTCTGGTTTGTTTTTAGATTGTATAAATGAATCTATTAATTTTATTCTTTTTGAAATTTTTTTTCTTTTATTATCAGAATTAACTGTTTTAAATTTGTTTCTTAATTTAAGTGAAGTTTTTTTTAGATTAATATTTTTTAGCAATGTTTGTATTGCTTCTGCTCCCATATTAGCAATAAAAATTTCTCCAAATTCTTCTATTGATTTTATATACTGTTCTTCAGATAGCACTTGTTTTTTTTTTAAATTTGTATCTCCTGGCTTTATTACTATGTATGATTCGAAATATAATACTCTTTCTATATCTTTTAAGGGTAAGTTTAATAAAAGTCCTATTCTTGAAGGCAATGATTTTAAAAACCATATGTGTGCTATGGGTGATGCTAATTCTATATGTCCCATTCTATCTCTTCTTACTTTACTTTTTGTTACTTCAACCCCACATTTTTCGCATATTACTCCTCTATGTTTTAAACGTTTATATTTTCCACATAGACATTCATAATCTTTTACCGGGCCAAAAATTTTCGCACAAAACAATCCTTCTCTTTCTGGCTTAAAAGTTCTATAATTAATAGTTTCTGGTTTTTTTACTTCTCCAAAGGACCAAGAGCGTATTACATCAGGTGAAGATAATGAAATTTTTATAGAGTCAAACTCTACAGTTTTTGTTTTGCCTTTTAAAAATTTGAGTAAATTTTTCAAAATGTTTTCTCTATTTAATACTTTATATTAATTAATTATTTTTATAATTTTAGAAAAAAAACTTATGTATTGTATTTGCTTTCTAATTCAATATTTATTCCAAGTGATCTTATTTCTTTTAGTAGCACATTAAATGATTCAGGCATTCCTGGATTCATCTTATAATTTCCATCTACTATATTTTTATACATTCTTGTTCTCCCGCTTACATCATCTGATTTTACTGTTAACATTTCTTGTAATGTATGCGATGCACCATATGCTTCTAAAGCCCAGACTTCCATTTCTCCAAATCTTTGTCCGCCAAATTGAGCTTTTCCCCCTAATGGTTGCTGAGTTATAAGACTATATGAACCTGTGGATCTAGCATGCATTTTATCATCTACTAAATGATTTAATTTCAACATATACATATATCCTACAGTAACCGGTCTTTCAAATTTTTCTCCAGTTCTGCCATCAAATAATGTAATTTGTCCTGATGTAGGATAATTAGCTAGTTTTAACATTTTTTTAATTTCTTTTTCTGTTGCCCCGTCAAATACAGGAGTTGAAATTGGCATTCCTTTTATAAAATTGTTTGCTAGAATTAATAATTCTTTGTCTGAAAATTTTTTTAAATCTATTTTTTGTTTTATATCTTTTCCTAAATCAAACACTTTTTGTATATATTTTCTTATTTCAGTTACGTCTTTTTTTTCTGATATCATATTTTCAATTATTTCGCCTATTCCTTTAGAAGCCATACCCAAATGAGTTTCTAAAATTTGTCCTATATTCATTCTAGATGGAACGCCTAATGGATTTAATACTATATCTATAGGATGTCCAAATTTGTCATATGGCATATCTTCAACTGGATTTATTTTTGATATTACTCCTTTATTACCATGTCTACCAGCCATTTTATCTCCAACTTGTATTTGTCTTTTAACAGCTAAATATACTTTAACTATTTTTAAAATTCCAGGTGCTAAATCATCTCCTTTTAAGATTTTTTTTTTGGTTGTGTGTATGTCTTTTTTTAATTTTTTTTTTAGTTGTTTATATTTTTCTAATAGTAATTTTATTTTATTTTGTTCTTTGATATTAAAATTGTTTTTTAAATGTATGTTTTTTGCTATTTTTAAGATGTCTAATTCATTTATTTCTTTTATAGATGATATTTTACAAATTTTTTTTAATATATTTTTTTTTAGAATCATAAACTTTGTTAACAAATTTTTTTTTGCTTTATTAATATTCATTTCTTCAATTTCTAAAGTTCTTTTGTCTTTTTTTATGCCATCCCTAGTAAATACTTGTACATCTATTACAGTTCCTATAGTTCCATTTGGTACTCTTAAGGAAGAATCTTTTACATCTGAAGCTTTTTCTCCAAAAATTGCTCTTAATAGTTTTTCTTCAGGAGTTAATTGTGTTTCTCCTTTTGGAGTTACTTTCCCTATTAATATGTCATTTTCTTTTACTTCTGCACCTATATACACTATTCCTGATTCATCTAATTTTGATAAAGCACTTTCGCCAACATTAGGTATATCAGAAGTTATTTCTTCAGAACCTAGTTTTGTATCTCTGGATATGCAAGAGAGTTCTTGTATGTGTATTGTAGTAAATCTATCTTCTTTTACTACTTTTTCTGATATTAATATGGAGTCTTCAAAGTTGTATCCATTCCATGGCATAAAAGCTACTCTCAAGTTTTGTCCTAGAGCCAATTCTCCTAGATCTGTAGAAGTTCCATCAGCTATTACATCACCTTTAATTATGTTTTCATTTACTTGAACACAAGGAGTTTGATTGATACAAGTATTTTGATTTGATCTAGTGTATTTAGTTAAATTATAAATATCTATACCAAATGTACTGTCTTCTGTTGTTTGTTTTTCTGTTTCAACTACTATTTTTGTAGAATCTACATATTTTACTTTTCCACTTCTTTTTGATACTATTGTTACACCAGAATCTATTGCTACAGATCTTTCTATTCCAGTTCCTATTAAAGGTTTTTCTGGTTTTAATGTTGGGACTGCTTGTCTTTGCATGTTAGCTCCCATTAATGCTCTATTAGCATCATCATGCTCTAAAAAAGGTATTAAAGAAGATCCTACTGATACTATTTGTTGTGTAGATACATCCATATAATCTACTTGTTTAGACATAAATAATCCTGATTCTCCTTTATATCTACATGTAATAAATTCTTCTACAAATTTATTTTCTTTATTTATGTTAGCATTAGCTTGAGCTATTATGTACTGACATTCTTCTATAGCTGATAAATAACAAATGTTTTTAGTTACTAGACCTTTCACAACTTTTCTGTATGGAGTTTCTAAAAAACCATATTTATTAATTTTTGCGTATACAGATAAAGAGTTTATCAGTCCTATGTTTGGCCCTTCAGGGGTTTCTATAGGACAGACCCTTCCATAGTGTGTTGGGTGAACATCTCTAACTTCAAAACCAGCTCTTTCTCTAGTAAGCCCCCCTACACCAAGTGCTGATATTCTTCTTTTATGTGTAATTTCAGCTAGAGGATTGTTTTGATCCATGAACTGTGATAATTGACTGGATCCAAAGAATTCCTTTATAGATGCTGATATTGGTTTAGCATTTACTATGTCTTGAGGAGATAAGTTTTCTAAATCATTAAGCGATAGTCTTTCTTTTACAGCTCTTTCTACTCTTACAAGGCCTATTCTAAACTGATTTTCTACCATTTCTCCTACAGATCTTATTCTTCTATTTCCTAAATGGTCAATATCATCTACTTGTCCGTTACCATTTCGTATATCTATAAGTTTTTTTATTACATCTATTATATCTCGTTTTTCTAAAATTGTAGGTCCTTTTACTTCATTTCTAAATAATGCACTATTTAATTTCATTCTTCCTACTATAGATAGATCATATCTTTCTTCTGAGAAGAACAGATTATTAAACAAAGTAGTGGCGGCTTCTTTAGCTGGTGGTTCTCCAGGTCTCATCATTCTATATATTTCAATAAGAGATTGGTCTCTGTCTTGTGTTGGATCTATTTTTATAGTATTAGATATATATGCACCTTGGTCTAAATCATTTGTAAATATTGTTTCTATTTGTGGTATTCCAGAATTTATTATTTGACTAATAGTTTTTACGGAAAGTTCAGTGTTAGCAGTTATTATAGTTTTTCCATTATTTTTGTCAGAATAGTTGTTAGCAGATATTTTTCCGATTAAATATTCTATTGGTATTTTAATTTCTTTTATATTGTCTTGTTTTAACTTATTTATATGTCTTATAGTAATTTTTTTGCCATTTTTTACATATGTTTTATTTTTATATTTAATATCAAAAAATGTAGTTTCTCCTCTTAATCTTTCAGGATATAACTTCATATAGAATTTATTTTTTACTATTTTGAAAATGTCTTTTTTAAAAAAAATTTTTAACATTTTTTCTTTGTCATAATTCATAGCTTTTAAAAATATACTAATAGGAAGTTTTCTTCTTCTATCTATTCTAACAAACAAATTGTCTCTTTGATCAAATTCAAAATCTATCCATGACCCTCTGTAAGGAATTATTCTAGCATTGTATAGTATCTTTCCTGAAGAATGTGTTTTGCCTTTATCACTGTCGAAGAAAACCCCAGGGCTTCTGTGTAACTGTGATACTACTACTCTTTCAGTACCATTAATTATAAAAGTTCCATTTTCTGTCATTAATGGTATATCTCCCATGTATACTTCTTGTTCTTTTATTTTTATTATTTTTCTTTTTTCTGTTGAGTCTTTTGTATATATTGTAAGTTTTAGTTTAACTTTTAGTGGAGACGAATAGGTTAGTCCTCTAGTATGACATTCTTTCATATTAAAAGGGTTTTTCCCAAGTTTGTAACTAATGTATTGGAGTGTTGCAGTAGAGTTGTAGTTTTTTATTGGAAAGACTGATTTAAATGCAGCTTCTAGCCCATGCATATTTTTATTGTCTTGTTCTATAAATTTTTTAAAGGAGTTTATTTGAATAGATAAAAGATATGGTATATCTAATACTTTAGGTATTTTACTAAAATTTTTTCTAATTCTTTTTTTTTCAGTGTAAGAAAAATCCATGATTTCCTCTTAATTATAAAATAGTATTATGAATTTTATTTAATAACACTGGTGATTATAATAAAAAATCACCAGTTATAATTTTTATATAAAATTATTTTATTTCTATTATAGCTCCTGATTTTTCTAATGTGTCTTTTAATATTGTTAATTCTTTTTTATTAACGTTTTCTTTTATTATTACAGGAGCAGATTCTACTAAATCTTTGGATTCTTTTAATCCTAAATTAGTAATGCTTCTTATTGCCTTTATTACAGATATTTTATTTGGCCCAATAGATTTTAAAAAAATATTAAACTCCGTTTTTTCTTTTTCTGTTTTTTCGTTTTTTTTTGTTATGTTTCCTGATATATCTTTAGAAGATATATTAAATCTTTTTTCCATTATAGAAATTAGATCTAAAACGTTTTTTACTGACATGTTTTCTATTTCTTTTACTATTTCATTTTTACTTATTGACATATAAATTCCTGATTTTTTATTTTTTTATATTTTTTTTATTTTTTATTATATTAATAATTTTAATTAGTCTCATAATACATATTTCTCTAAAAAAATTTATTAGTTTAATTATAGACTCCTTATGTGTTAGCATAGTAGATAATTCTAATATTGAAATTATTTTTCCTGAAAATGATCCTATTTTTGGTTTAAAATTTGAGCATTTTTTTTTAAATTCTTTAAATAACCTTGCAGCACTACCGGGGTGTTTCATAGAGTATGCTATTAAAGTAGGGCCTTTAATTTCTTTTTTCAAACATTGTAAATTAGTGTTTTTTATAGATATTTTTAATAATGTATTTTTTATAATTTTTATAACAACATCCCTTTTTAGAGAAATTTTTCTTAAATAGTTTATTTCATTAGAAGTAATTTTAGAAAAATTTGCTATAATAGCTGATTTGGCGTATTTTGAAAATTTATATATATTTTTTATAATTTTCTTTTTTTTTTCTGTATTTAATATCATACTGATAATATTTCCTAAGTGTTTTATCAAATATATTTTTAATCTATTAATACTTTTTATATGTTCATCACTATTAACTTTATTTATATAAAATTATTTTTTCTGTTAGTCATAAAAAAAATATAATTTTTTATAGTATTCATTTTATTAAAATATTATATTTTTTATTGTTTTAAAGGATAACACTTGGATTTCAGATTTATTTTTTGGATAAATTTTTAAAAAATTATTTTATATGTTTAAATCAGAATGATTAATTTGTATAGACCCACCCATTGTAGTAGAGAAATAAATTTTTTTAAAAAATTCCCCTTTTATTTTGGTAGGTTTTGACTGTTTTAATGATTTCATAAATGCTAAAAAGTTTTCTTTTATTTGTTTTCTTGTAAAATTTACTTTCCCTATAGAAGCATGTATTATTCCGCTTTTATCACTTTTATATTTTATTTGTCCTTCTTTTATTTTTATAATTGCATTATATATGTTATTTGTTAGTGTTCCAAATTTTATATTTGGCATTAATCCTCTTGGTCCTAATATATGACCTAATTTTCCTACTATATTCATTGAGTCAGGAGATGCAATAACTATATTAAATTTTTTAATTTCTTTTTTAATATTTTTTGTTCCTTCTTGATATATGTAATCTGCTTTTGCTTTTTTTGCTAAGTCTATATTTTTTCCTTTTGTAAATACTAAGATTTTATTTTTTTTTTCTAATTTGTTAGGAAGTAATACTGTGTTTCTTATGTTTTGTTCGGATTTTTTTGTATTTATGTTTAAATTTATAGCAACATCTATACTTTCTGTAAATTTTAATACAGATAATTTTTTTAAAGTTGTTATACATTCTTCTATATTATATATTTTTTTTTTTTTTATTATATTTGTTATTTTTCTCATTCTTTTACTATTAATTTTCATTGTTTTTTTAATCTTCTATTGATAAACCTATAGATTTTGCTGTTCCTTCTATCGAAAGAGCTATTTTGTTTATATTTATGCTATTCATGTCTTTAATTTTTATATTAGATATTTCATATATTTGTTTTTTAGTTATTTTTCCCACTTTTTCTATTTTATTTTTTCCGGACCCTTTTTTTATATTTGCTAATTTTTTTAATAATACAGATGCAGGAGGAGTTTTGGTTATAAAACTAAATGTTTTATCAGTGAATATTGATATTATTACTGGTATTGGAATACCTTTTTCCATGTTTTTGGTTTTTTCATTAAAATTTTTGCAAAATTCCATTATATTTAAACCTTTTTGCCCTAGAGCTGGGCCAACTGGAGGGCTTGGATTAGCCATGCCTGACAATACTTGTAATTTTATATAATCTTGTATCTTTTTTGACATAAAAATTAACCTTGTTTTAATTTTAGATCTTTTCTATTTGAGAAAAGTTTAGTTCTACTGGTGTAGATCTTCCAAATATAGATACAGATACTGTTAATCTGTTTTTATCATAGTCTACATTTTCTACTATTCCATTAAAATCTGAAAAAGGACCATGTTTTATTCTAATTGTTTCACCAGGTTCAAATAGCGTTTTGGGTCTAGGTTTATTCTTTATTTTTTTTAATTTATTTATTATTTTTTCTACATCTTCATTTTTGATTGGTATTGGATTTTCTTGAGATCCTCCTATGAACCCTAATACTTTTGGAACATTTTTTATAATATGCCAGTTTTTTTCATTCATTATCATGTTTATAAGTATATACCCTGGAAAAAATTTATTTTCGCTTTTTTTTTTTTTCCACATTTTATTTCTATTACATCTTCTGTTGGTATCATTATGTCTCCAAACATATCTTGTACGTTATTTATTTTAATATGTTTTTTTATTAATTCAGCAGCTTTATTTTCTAGCCCCGAAAAAGATTGTATTACATACCATTCTTTTTTATTATTCATTTTATAACCTTATAGACATAATATTTGATATGATGTAAAATAATATACTATCTATTATCCATAAGATGATAGATATTATAGTAGTGACTAATATTATTGTAATAGATATGTTAAATATTTCAAATTTTTTAGGCCATTCTATTTCTTTGAGTAAAATTTTAGTTTCTTTAAAAAATTTCAACAATTTATAGTATTTTTTTGTAATTTTTACAAAGATTAATAATGTTAAAATAAAAATAGATGTAAATAAAATTTGATTTGTAAATTTATTGTTTATAAAAGAGTATAGTAAACATACTATTTCTAAAAACATAATTAATAATGTTAAAATAAGTTTAACAGTGTTATTATTTTTTTTTTTCATAATATTTTCTAATTTTATTAGAGTTATAAAATTTTTTACACAATGTATAATATAGAAAATAATAATGAATTTAAAATTTTATTCTCATAAATTAATAAAAAAAACATATATTCTTTATGTTTTAGTGTTTATTGCTGATACCCAGATTTGAACTGGGATCGCATTCTTACCAAGAATGTGCTCTTCCTACTAAGCTATATCAGCTTTTAGCAGGCAGCGGGAATCGAACCCGCATTATTAACTTGGAAGGCTAAAGTAATAACCATTATACTATGCCTGCTTATATTTTAATGTAAAAATAAACAAAATTGGTGGGAGAAGGATTCGAACCTTCGAAGTCTTCGACGGCAGATTTACAGTCTGCTCCCTTTAACCACTCGGGAATCCCACCTAATTATTTTATATTTGATAGAAAAGTTAGAAATTAACTGCCGGCTACCGGAATTGAACTGGTGACCTACTGATTACAAATCAGTTGCTCTACCTGCTGAGCTAAACCGGCTAATTATAGTATCTAAAAAAATTATTTTTATATACTTTATAATATTATATTTTTTTTTTTATTTTTTGTAAAGTAATAATTGTATTATTTATATTATTTTTATATAGAAAAATTTTTAATTGTGTTGATTTTATTTCGAAACTATACAATATATAAAATATATATTTTAATTGCGATTTTTCAATTTTAAAAATTATTTTTAGATAAATTATTTTATTTTTTTTAAACTTTTATAAAAACTATTTAGGAAATTTTAGTATGTTTAACATAAACAATAATATAAATAACATATATGAATCATACATAAATTTTAGAAATAAAATAAATATTTCTTTTGAAATGTTTCCTCCATCTACAGAATCTAATAAAGAGAATTTTAGTGAAACTTTTAAAAAACTTTCTAAAATTAATCCGAGTTTTTTTTCTATAACATGTAATCAAAATTTAGGTGGAAATAATAAAACTTTTTCTTTAATAGAAAGTATAAAAAGAAAAACTAAAATAGATATAGTACCACATGTTACATGTATAGGATGTTCTAAAAAAGAATTGTCAGATATTGTAACTAATTATTGGAATTCTGGTGTTAGAAAAATATTAGCATTAAGAGGAGATAATTTTTCTAGTAACTTAAATAGTGATTTTTGTTATGCATCTGATTTTGTATATGAATTAAAGAAAATAAAAAATTTTGAAATTTTAGTTGCTGCATATCCAGAAAAACATCCTGAATCTAAAAATAAAATAACAGATATATATAATTTAAAAAGAAAAATTGATAATGGTGCTAATAAAGCTATTACGCAATTTTTTTTCAAAATAGACAATTATTTAAAATTTAGAGACAAATGTTTTTCTATAGGTATTAAAAAAGAAATAGTTCCTGGAATATTGCCAATATATGATTTGCTGCAATTGAAAAGGTTTATAAAAATGACTAATGTATCAGTTCCTGATTGGATTTATAACGTTTTTCATAAAGTTAAAAATGATTCTAATTCTTACAAAATAATTAGTGGTATAATATTATTTAATATTGTGAATAAATTGTTTAAAGAAGGAGTAAGATCTTTTCATTTTTATACTTTAAATAGATCAGATATAATTTATTCAATTAGTCATTTGTTAAAAATTAACAAGATTAATATTAGTAATATTATATGAAAATTTTTAATGTAAAAATTTAATTATATATGTTTTACAATAAAGAATACTATTTTATAAAAATATTTTTAATAATATTGATAAAATTACATTTTAATAAATAATTTTTAGTTTTATTTTTAAAATACACGTTTGTTTTTTTGTAAAATAGTTGTATCAAAGTAAATATAGTTTTTTTTATAATTAATAATATTTCTCACTTTTACAGGTTTAATAATTTTTATATGAAAAATAGTAACATTAAAAAAGTTTTATTAGCATATTCAGGTGGTTTAGATACTTCAGTAATTATACCTTGGATTAAAGAAAATTATAAATCGGAAGTAGTAGCTTTCGTTGCAAATATAGGGCAGTCTGAAGACGAATTAAAAAATATAGAACAAAAAGCTATAATGTTAGGGGCCGATAAATGTTATGTAAAAGACTTAAGAAAAGAATTTATTAAATATTATATATATCCTTTATTACAATCTTGTGCTTTATATGAGAACAATTATTTTTTAGGCACGTCTATAGCTAGGCCAATTATAGCCAAAAAGCAAGTTGAGCTGGCAAATGAAATAAATGCTGATGCATTGTGTCATGGTGCTACAGGAAAGGGCAATGATCAAATTAGATTTGAAAGTGCATATATATCTTTAGCACAAGATTTAAAAATAATTTCTCCATGGAGAGAATGGAAATTTAAATCTAGACTAGATTTATTAAAATATTTAAAACAAAAAAATATAAAGTCTAATTATAATGAAAAAAAGATTTATAGTAGAGACGAAAATATATTTCATCTTTCGACTGAAGGAGGAGAATTAGAAAATTTGTGGAATTCTTCAGAAAAAGAACATTTGTGGTCTTTAACTATAGATCCTGTAGCAGCGAAATCTAAACCAGAATATATTAAAGTTAAGATGGTAAATGGATATATAAATAGTATAAATAATAAAAAATTTTCGTTATTAAACAGCTTACAGAAGTTAAATAAAATAGGTTCTTCGCATGGAATTGGAAGAATAGATTTTGTAGAAAATAGAACTGTGGGAATTAAATCTAGAGGATGTTATGAAACACCAGGAGGAACTATAATATCTAAAATAATACAGTCTTTAGATCAGTTAATATTAGATAGAGATTGTTTACGATGGAAAAATGTTATAGCTTCAGAATTCTCTTATTTAATATATGATGGAAAATGGTTTACTCCTTTTAGAAAAGTTTTACTAAAAAATATAAAGTTTTTTGCTAAATTTCTTACTGGAACTGTTATAGTTAGATTATATAAAGGTAATGTAACTGTATTGAAGAAAAAATCTCAAAATTCTTTGTATTCAAAAGAATTTTGTACTTTTAACGATGAGAATTTTACATATAAACATAGTGATGCAGATGGATTTATAAAACTATTAAATATGTCATCTTTGATAAGATCTATGAAGAAATTAAATTGAATTTAAACTTTTTAAATACTTTTTAATTTGTTTTCAATATAAAAAATTTTATAGGAATTTTTATGTTTTTATGGGGTGGAAGGTTCAAAAAAAAATCTAACAAGAGTTTTTTAAATTTTAATAAATCTTTAAGTTTTGACTATATTTTAGTAAAACAAGATATATTATCTTCTATTATTTGGTCTAAAACTTTATTAAAATGTAATTTAATAAACAATGCTGAGCAAAACATTATAGAAAATTGTTTAATTAAAATTAAAAAGAATGTAAAAAATGATTTAAGCATTATTTTAAATAGTGATTGTGAAGATATCCATACTTGGATTGAACAAGAAGTTATAAAACGTATAGGAAGTATAGGTAAGAAGCTTAGAACTGGAAGAAGTAGAAATGAACAGATCACTACAATATTAAAAATGTGGTGTATTTCTATTATAAAAAAAATAATAATTTCTTTAAAAAGTGTTCAGAAGAAAATATTACATTTATCAGAAAAATATATTGATATAGTTATGCCTGGATATACTCATTTACAGATTGCTCAGCCAATATTTTTTTCACATTGGTGTTTATCATATTTTGAAATGATAGATAGAGATAAAAATAGGTTAATCGATATTTTAAAAAGGATAGATTACTGTCCTTTAGGATCTGGAGCTATCTCAGGAATTTCTTATAATATAGATAGATATAAGTTAGCGGAAGATTTAAATTTTACAGATATTACAAAAAATAGTATAGATAGTGTTTCAGATAGAGATTATGTAGTAGAAATTTTATCATGTTCTTCTATAGGAATGATGCATTTATCCAGATTGTCTGAAGACTTAATATTTTTTAATACTTCAGAAGCAAATTTTATAGAATTATCTGATAAAATCACTTCTGGTTCTTCTTTAATGCCTCAGAAAAAAAATCCTGATATACTAGAATTAATACGAGGAAAATGTGGAAGGGTATATGGGTCT
Source organism: Buchnera aphidicola (Chaitoregma tattakana) (assembly GCF_039370165.1). Taxonomy (NCBI): domain Bacteria; kingdom Pseudomonadati; phylum Pseudomonadota; class Gammaproteobacteria; order Enterobacterales; family Erwiniaceae; genus Buchnera; species Buchnera aphidicola. Next base: position 42,254 of record NZ_CP134991.1, read on the forward strand.
TTAATAAGTATATTAGTAGTTTTAAAAGGAATACCCATGGCATATAATAAGGACATGCAGGAAGATAAAGAGTGTTTGTTTGATTCTGTAAAAACTTGGTATGATTGTATTTGTATGGTAAGTTTAGTTTTTGAAAATATTTCTTTAAACAAAAAAAGTTGTTTGAAATCTGTAAAAAATAGTTTTGCAAATGCTACTGATTTAGTCGACTATTTGGTTGCAAAAGGTATGACTTTTAAAGAAGCACATATACTGGTTGGAAAAATTGTATTATATTCTATTAGTAAAAACAAACATTTAAATGAGATTAAACTTTATATTTTAAAAACTTATAGCATTCTTTTTGAAGAAGATGTTTACGAATATATATCTATAGAAAAAGTTTTAGAAAGAAAAAATTCTATTGGAGGAACTTCTAAAAAGCAAATTCTAAATAGTATTGAATTAGCTAGAAAAAGAGTATAAAATAATTTTTTTATATTTACTAAAAAATTTTTAAACAAAGCTTCCTGTTACGTATTCTTTAACTAGGAAGCTTTATTAACAAAAAAATAGTATAGGAGAGTATTTTTTAGTTGTCTAAAAAACTTTTTAATATCTCTGATCTGCTTGGGTGTCTCAATTTTCTTAGTGCTTTAGCTTCTATTTGTCTAATTCTTTCTCTAGTTACGTCAAATTGCTTTCCTACTTCTTCTAAAGTATGATCTGTATTCATATCAATTCCAAATCTCATTCTTAACACTTTTGCTTCTCTAGACGTGAGACCAGATAATACTAAATTAGTAGCATTTTTTAAGCTTTCTGAAGTAGCTGATTCTAAAGGTAATTCCAAATTGGTATCTTCTATAAAATCTCCTAAGTGAGACTCGTCATCATCACCTATAGGTGTTTCCATAGATATAGGTTCTTTTGCAATTTTTAATACTTTTCTTATTTTATATTCCGGAATTAACATTTTTTCTGAAAGTTCTTCAGGTGTAGGTTCTCTGCCTATTTCTTGTAGTATTTGTCTAGAAATTCTATTTAGCTTGTTTATTGTTTCTATCATGTGTACTGGTATTCTAATTGTTCTTGCTTGATCTGCAATAGATCTTGTAATAGCTTGTCTGATCCACCATGTTGCATATGTAGAAAATTTATATCCTCTTCTATATTCAAATTTATCTACAGCTTTCATTAACCCTATATTTCCTTCTTGTATTAAATCTAAAAATTGTAATCCTCGATTGGTATATTTTTTGGCAATTGATATTACTAATCTTAAATTTGCTTCTACCATTTCTTGTTTCGCTTTTTTTGCTTGCTGTTCTCCTAAAAATATTCTTTTTTGAATTTTTTTTACTTGTCTAATAGATAATCCTGTCTCTTTTTCTACTTTTGTTAACTTGTTCACAATTGTATATATTTTTTTTTCGAACTTTTTTAATTTTTTATAAAACTTTTTATTTTTTTTTATAAATGTTTTTATATTTTTGTAATCTATTTTTGTATTTTTTAATAATTTTATAATTTGTTTTTTAGGGATATTACATTTTTTTATACATATGTGTTTTATAACTTGTTGATGTATAAGAATTCTTTTTATAATATTCTTTATATTGCTAACTAATTTTTTAAACTGTTTTGGAGTGAGTTTAAACTGGTTAAATATTTTTGATAACTTATCGATAGCTTTAATGTATTTTTTATCTTTTTTATTTGAATATTTTTTTATTTCTACTATTTTTTTGTATTGCTTTTTTAATTGTTTAAATTTTTTCTTTGCCACATCTGAGTCAACAATGTTTTCTACATATTCATCTGATGAATTTTTTATTTGTTCATTAGAATTATTTTTTATAAGTTCTAATTCTGTAATGTGCATTTGTTTATGTGTAGGTTTATTATTTTTTACATTGTCTTTTTCTATAAAACCAGTTATTATTTCTGATAGTTTTATTTTTTTATTTTTTACTTTTTTATATTGACTTAAAAATTTTTTAATTGATTTTATATGTTCAACTATAGTTGATTGTATTTTATTTATTCCATTTTCTATTTTTTTTGCTATTTTTATTTCTCCATGTCTGTTTAATAGGTCTATCGTTCCCATTTCTCTCATATACATTCTCACTGGATCTGTTGTTTTTCCTAGATCAGAGTCTGAGTTTGAAATTTCTGAAGAAGTTTCTTCTATTATTTGCTCAGATGTGTTTATATCTTTGTATACAATTTTTATTCCTATTTCATTAATAATTTTTATTATATTATATATTTTATTTGGATTAGTAAGATGAGGTTGTAAATATTTACTTATTTCTTCGTAAGTTAAATATCCTCGTTCTTTTCCATGAGCAATAAGAAGTTTTAATTTATATTTTTTATTTTTCTTCATAGTATAATTTCCAAAATTGTAAAAACAATAATTAATTTTATGTAGAAAAACTTATTCTATTTTTAAGATTTTTTTTATTACAATTTTCATATAGTTTTATATTTTTTAAATATTTTTTTGTTGATTTCCCATAGCTCTACTTTTTCTTTTTTTTTTAATCCTTGTAATTTTTCTTTACATATTAAAAAATGTTGTCTATACTCTAAATATTTTTTTGTAACATTTTTTGCATAATCATAAAAAACATTTTTTATTTTTTTTTTTGGTATCATATGTTCCCAGTTAGACATTTTTTTTATTATATAATATTTTTTAGAGTTACGGTAAAATTCTAAAATTTGTTCTGTTTTAATTTTTTTTTTGGTTTCACATATTTTTTTAATTTCTAAAAATAGTTTTAGTCCTTTCATTTTAAAATTATATAAATTTTCTATTTTTTTTGGAATAATTTTATATAAATAAGGATTTTGTATCAAAAGTGCTATTAACATTTTAATAATATGATTTTTTATTTTTTTTTTTTTTTATATATATATTTTTTAGGTATAAGTAAACAACGTTGATCATGTTTTGTTATACCTAACTTTTTTATAAGTTTTTTTCTTAAAAAAAATTTAATTATTTTTCCAGGAATTTTTTGTATCATATTTATAGCTAATCTACTAAATGTTGTTTTTTTTTCTGGGCTAGACAAATCATTTTTTTTTAATAATTTTTTAAACAAAAATTCAGACATAGGTGTTGCGTTTTTTATTCTAATTTTAAAATTTTTATATCCCTCTTTTCTAATAATACTGTCAGGATCTTCTCCTTTAGGTAAGAATATAAATTTTAATATTTTGTTGTCTTCTATATATGGAAGTGAAATTTCTAATGTTTTCCATGAAGCATTTTTTCCAGCCTTATCGCCATCGTAACAATATATTATTGTGTTAGAAATTTTAAACAATTTTTTGATAATATTTATGTTTATTGATGTGCCAAGTATAGATACAGCATATTTTATTTTATTTTGAAATAGTGTTATTACATCAAAATACCCTTCTACTATTAACAATTTTTTTATTAATTTGTTATATTTATAAACCTCGTTAATTCCATACAAATTTTCTTTTTTTTTAAAAATTTTTGTTTCTGGAGAATTTAAATATTTAGGAAAGCTTTTTGTGAGTATTCTTGCGCCAAAACCATTTATTTCTCCTTTAGAATTTTTTATAGGAAACATTATTCTGTTAACGAATCTGTTATATATTGTATTATTTTTATTAAGGTATAAAATACCTGCTTTTATTAAAAGATTTACTAAAGTTTTGTTTTGTTTTGCATATTTATCTGTAATAATTTTTATATTATTAGAATATCCTATAGAAAATTTTTCTATAATATCTTTCCTTACGCCTCTCTTTTCTAAATATTTTCTCACTTGTACATTTTTTTTTTCATATATGTTGTTTATATATTTTTTAGAAAGTTTATAAAGTATATTATGTAGTTTTTTTTTTTCATAATATATTTTTTCACATTGTTTTTTGTATTTAATATTTTTAGTTGGAATTTTCATTCCATTTAACATTGAAAGTTCTTTTATACTTTCTAAAAAACTCATTTTTTCATAATTCATTAAAAAATCTATTACATTACCATGAACGTTACATCCAAAACAATAGTAGAACTGTTTTTCCAAACTTATAGAGAATGATGGAGTTTTTTCATTGTGGAAAGGACATATTGCATAAAAATTTTTTCCTCTTTTTATTATTTGTATTTTAGAACTTACTATGTCTACTATATTAGTTTTTAATACTAATTCATCAATAAAACTTTTTGGAATTTTTTCTAACATTTTTTTATAATAATTTTTATTATTAGCCGATCTTTTTAAAGAGCGGCTGTAGTTTTTTATTTTGTCTTTTTAATACATTCTTATTCTTTTAGAATTTTCTCTATTTATTTTTTTTTTTAGTCTTTTAATTGCTGAAGCTTTTGCTCTTTTTTTTATTGTTGTAGGTTTTTCATAAAATTCTCTACGTCTCATTTCAGATAATATTCCAGCCTTTTCACAAGCTCTTTTAAATCTTCTTAATGCTATGTCAAATGGTTCATTTTCTCTAATTTTAATAATAGGCATAAATTTTATTTTTTATATTATTTATTCTTTAAATACAAAGAATTTAAAAATTATTTGTAAATTTATATTATCAAGTATATATTATAAAATATATATTTTATATTTTTTAAATAAAATATTTTTATATTTAAAAATTTTTATTTAATATTATAGTTGTAAATTACGTGACACATGCAAATATTAGGAATAGAAACTTCTTGTGACGATACAAGTGTTGCTATATATGATGATCATACTGGACTAGTATGCTGTTTGACTAAAAGTCAGTCTAAGATACATTCTCAATATGGAGGTGTAGTTCCTGAAATTGCTGCTAGATTACATTTAAAAAACATTTTTTTTTTGTTAAAAAGTTTATTTAAAAATAGCAATGTTTATAAAAAAGATATTTGCGCTGTTGCATATACTGTCGGACCAGGATTGTCTGGCTCTCTTTTAGTAGGAGCATCTGTAGCAAATTCTTTGGCATATTTATGGAAAATACCTGTTGTATTTGTTAATCATATGGAGGCTCACTTATTTTCATACATGTTAAATAAAAAATGTTTTGATAAACCAAAGTTCCCATTATTATCTTTATTAGTTTCTGGTGGTCACACTCAAATTGTTGTTTCTAAATCTTTAGGCAAATATCATGTATTAGGAAATTGTCTTGATGATTCAGCGGGTGAAGTTATAGATAAAGTTGCTAACATGTTAGGATTACAATATCCAGGAGGTGCTAAACTATCTAAACTAGCAAGTTTAGGTAAATTGGGAGCTTTTAAATTTCCGAGACCTATGATTAATAGTAATGACTTTAACTTTAGCTTTTCTGGATTAAAAACTCATGTCAGTAGAATAATATTAAAAAATAATATTAACAGTTTGGAAACAAGAGCTAATGTAGCTAGAGAATTAGAAAATTCTATAGTAAGTGTTCTTGTTGATAAATGTTTTAAAGCTATGAAATTTACAAAATTAAGTAATTTAGTAATTTCTGGAGGAGTTAGTGCTAATCATTTGTTAAGAAAAACGTTTAGAAACATGTCTAAAAATATTGTAAACTGTAAAATTTTTTTTACTAATAGAACATTTTGTACAGATAATGCAGCTATGATAGCATATTTAGGTATGTTATATTTTAAAAATGGTTTTTTTTCCTCTTCTAAAATTTTTTTTTCTTCTAAATTGTCTATTTCTAACAATATTTATTTAAATAATTTTTGAAAAAACAGAGATTTCGTTTTAATTAAAAAATTTATTCGTATGCTTTAGTATAAATATTTTTTTTAAAAAAAAATTAATTTAATATACTTTTGTATGGTTTATAAAAGTTTTGTAAAGTAACAATATTATTGTTCTATGTATATTTTTTACATAATTTTTATATTTTTTAAAAAAATAATATTTTTTGTATAATTATATATTTTATATTAGTTGTATATAAAAGTGTTTACTATAAAATTTTTATGAGATCGTTGATGAGAAAATATCTAGTTGGAGGGGCTGTAAGAAATAAGATTTTAGGGTTGCCCGTAAAAGATAAAGATTGGGTAGTTGTAGGTTCTACTCCTGACTTTTTTATAAAAAATAAATATAAACAGGTAGGTAAGAAATTTCCAGTGTTTTTACATCCTATTACTAATGAAGAATATGCTTTAGCTAGGACTGAAAAAAAATGTGGGGTTGGATATAAGGGTTTTGAAGTGAATTATTCTCCTTATATAAAATTGAAGGAGGATTTGATAAGAAGAGATATAACTATTAATGCTATAGCACAAGACAAATTTGGTAAGTATTTTGATCCTTGTAATGGTTTATTGGATATAAAAAAACGTTTGCTAAGACACATTTCTCCATCTTTTTCTGATGATCCTTTAAGAGTATTTCGAGTAGCGAGATTTGCGGCATTACTGTTTCACTTAGGGTTTAAGATTTGTAGTAATACTTTATCTTTGATGTCTAGTAAGTTTTTAAAAAATGAAATAAAGCATTTAGAAATAGAAAGAATATGGCAAGAAACAGAAAAGGCGTTTAGAACGAAAAATCCTAACATATATTTGCAAGTTTTATTTGATTGTAATTTAATAAGTACTATTTTTCCAGAGATATATTATTTATTTGGTCTTAATAATAAATTTAATTATTTTAATAAAAAAAAATTTTATAAACAAAATATTTTTCAAGGTTTGTCATATATTTCGAAGTATACTAATAGAGTAGATATAAAATTTTCGTTTTTTTTACAATTATTTAACATTAATTTAATATGTTGTGTAACCAACAAAAGAAAAAACTATTTTTTTAAGCATTTTTTAAAATATATATATAATTTTTTAAATAGAATTAAAGCACCTAAAAAAGTTAAAAATTTGTCTTTAGTTTTTATTAAAAATATAAATTTATTAATTAATATATCTAATATATCTTCTACTGAAATAGTTATTTTATTAAAAAAAATGAATGCATGGAGAAACCCTAAAATTATAAAAAAAATATCTTTATTAATGAATTGCTATATAAATTTTTTAAATATTTTTTCTAAAAAAAATAAGCATAAAGGTATTTTTTATAGTCAATATTTAAAAAATGTTTTTAAAGTTGCAAGTACTGTGTCTTTTAGTTCTATTTCTGTAGAAATAAAAAATGGTATGTATATACAAAAAGAGCTTGATAGATTGAAGAAGCTTGCTATAGATCGATGGAAAACATTCAATACAGTAAACTGTTTCAAAAATTGTTAATATTATATTTTTTCAAATATGTTTTAAATTACTTGTTAATATTTTAATACATTTTATATTGAAAAAAATGTTATTTTTTTTAATAATTTTTTTACTTGATACTATAAAAATTTTATATCAAACGGCACTTAAGTGCCGTTTTTTCAATTTTCTACAATCATAATAACAGTTTTTCCTGAAGTAATTTTTCCGGACATCTTTTTTATATTTTTTATTTTTTCCATATTAGATATGACTACTGGTGTAATTACAGACTTTGCGCTTTTTTTTAATAGAGTAAGATCAAAATTAATAATTAGGTCTCCTACTTTTACATTTTGATTTTCGTTTGCAAATTTTTCAAATCCTTTTCCTTTTAATTTTATAGTATCTATACCAAAGTGTACGAATAATTCTATTCCGTCTTCAGATTTTATTGAAAAAGCATGTAAAGTATTAAATATTTTTTTTATTTTCCCATTTACAGGAGAAACAATACTATTTCCAGTAGGTTGTATAGCTATTCCGTCTCCTACTATTTTGTCTGAAAATACTATATCTGGCACTTTTTCAATTTTAATAATTTCGCCTGATAGTGGTGCAAAAATTTCTATTTTTTTGTTTACACAATTGTTTTTGCTTCCAAAGATATTAGAAAATATACTCATTAGTTTCTCCTAAATATTTATTTTAACAATATATTTTAACATTTTTTTATTTTTATAAAAATTTTAAATATATTTTTTTATTCTTTTCTTTGGAAGTAGCTATTTCTAATTATTTTTTTTATATTAGGTATGTCTGGAGAATTTACACTTAATTCATCTATTCCAATTTTTAATAAAAACTTTATTGCATTAGGATTGCTAGCTAACTCTCCGCATATTCCAGTCCATTTTCCATGACTATGAGAAGCTTTAACTACCATTTTAATCAATTTTATTACTGCAGGATGCATAGGATCATATAAATCTGATACCAGTTGATTTCCTCTGTCTACAGCTAATGTATATTGAGTAAGATCATTACTACCAATGCTGAAAAAATCTACTTCTTTAGCTAAATCGTTTGATATTAACGCTGCGGCTGGAGTTTCTATCATAATTCCTATTTTTATATTTTTATTAAATTGAATTTTTTCCTTTTTTAGTTCTTTTTTTGCATTATTTAATTCTTTTTTTAAAAAGTGTATTTCTTTTAAAGATATTATCATAGGAAACATAATTTTAAGCTTACCGTATTTAGAAGCTCTTAATATTGCTCTCAATTGTGTGTTAAAAATGGTTTTTTTTTCCATATAAATTCTTATAGCTCTATATCCTAAAAATGGATTGTCTTCTTTAGGTAAATTTAAATATTTACAATTTTTGTCTCCTCCTATATCTAAAGTTCTTATTATTACTTCCTTATTTTTCATTTCTTTTGCCATAGATTTATAAGTTAAAAATTGCTCTTCTTCTGTAGGAAGTGTATTTTTGTCTATATATAAAAATTCTGTTCTATACAATCCAATAGATTGAGCTCCATTTTTTTTAGCTATGTTTATATCACTTATCTGATTGATATTAGCTCCTATTTTTATAATTTTTCCGTCTAGAGTAATTGCTTTTAGTTTTTTGAACATTTTTAAATTTTTTATTTCTTTAAGGAATTTTTCTTTTATTTTTTTTTTGGATGTAATAATATTTTTTTTAGGGTTTATATGTATTTCATTATTTATACTATCTATTATAATATAATCTTCATTATTTACTTTTTTTGTAATATTTTTTACTCCTACTATAGCTGGTATTCCAATAGATTTTGCTATTATAGAAGTATGTGATGTTTTTCCTCCCAGTTCTGTGGCAAAGCCTAACACATTACTAACATCTATTTGGGAGGTTTCTGATGGAGTAAAATCTTTAGATATCAAGATAACTTTTTTATTTATTTTTTTTAAGTTTTTTATATTTACTTTTAATATGTTGCTTATAAGTCTTTTTCCTATGTCTTTAATATCTGCTATTCTGCTTCTCAAATATAAACTTTTTATATTTTTCATTTCATTGATTTGTTTTTCAATTATTTTTTTCACAGCAGTTTCTGCAGTATACTTATCATTTATTAAGTCTATAATATCTTTAGAAAATTCTTCATCTTCTAAAATCATGATATGTCCCTCAAATATGTTTGATTTTTCTTCTCCTAGATTTTTTTTTGCATGTTTTTTAATGCTTTTTGTTTGTTTTATTGTGTAGTTAATAGATTTTTTAAATTTTTCTATTTCTAAATGTATTTCTTCTTTTAATATTTTCTTTCTCTTTATCATTATATCTTTTTGTTTTATTAATAATACTTTTCCAAAAGCTATCCCTTCTGAAACAGGAATTCCTGAAATCATAATTTTCTCTTTAAAGTTGAAAGTATATTATATATTTTTTAGATTACATATAATTTACGTTTAATATTTTTTATTTAAGGTTTAATATAAATTTTTTTAAATGCAATACTGCTTTTTGCTCGTCTTCACCATCAGCCGAAATATCAATTGTTTTTCCATATTCCAGGTTTAAAGTTTGCAGTTTAAATAAACTTTTTGCGTTAACTGTTTTTTTATCTAATGTGATAGTAACCTTAGAAATAAATTTTTTAGCTTCTTTTACAAACAATGAAGCCGGTCTTATATGAAGTCCATTTTTTAATTTTATTTTAGCTGTTTTTGTGAACATGTTTGTTCTCTTTTTTGTATATAATTTAAATATATTTAATATATAGCTTTTTAAAGTCTATATTTAATTTTAAAATAACATGATTTTATATAAAAATATAAATCTTTAAAAATTTATATATTTTTTTAATTAAAAAAATTATACTTTTATAGAATATTTTTTAATTTTAAAATTTTACTTTATTTAGTGAAATATGTAAAAATTGATATTTAATCATTATATAGTAATATAAATTTATGAATTGTATTAAAGATATAATTAAAAGTCTTAGAAATAAAATAGAGTTATATGAATATTTTTATAATGTATTAAATATTTCAATAATATCAGATCAAGAATATGATAAATTAATTGAAGAATTAACTATATTGGAAAAAAAATATTATAAACATGATTCTAGTAATTCTCCAACTAAAAAAATAGGAAAAAACTTTTCTAATGAACTTAAGATACGAAATCATATTTTTCCTATGTTATCTTTAGAAAGTGTGTATAATATAAACAATTTTTATAATTTTTACAGTTTTGTTAAGAAAAATAACAGTGAAAATAATTTAAAATTGTGTTGTGAACTTAAAATTGATGGTGTTGCATTAAGTATATTGTATAAATATGGCAAACTTGTTCATGCTTTAACTAGAGGTGATGGATATTCTGGAGAAGATGTTACTCATAATTTAAACATTATAAAAAATGTGCCTAACATATTATTAGGAGAAAATGTTCCAGAAGTATTAGAAGTCAGAGGAGAAGTTTTCATGTTGAAATCTGATTTTAACAGCTTAAACAATAGTTTAAAAAGAAAAACAAAAAAAATTTTTTCTAACATAAGAAACATTGTTTCTGGAACCTTAAGAAGGACAAATATTTGTAAAACTTCTAAATTTGTTAGAAGATTATTTTTTTGTGTGTATGGATATGGTTTTGCAATTCCTAATAACTGTTTTGTAAGTCATTATAAAATGTTACAAAAGATGAAGTCTTTTGGATTTTCTATAAATAAATATAATGTTTTGCATAAAAATAAGAAAAAGATTTTAAATTTTTTTAAAAAAAGTTTTTTAATGAAAAATAAAATAAATTTTGAAACAGATGGAATAGTTATAAAGACAGATTCTATAAATCTTCAAAAACAACTTGGTTATAACAATAAATTTCCAAAATGGGCAATAGCTATTAAATTTGATACAGAAAATTTAATTACAAAAGTTTTGAAAATAACATTTGAAATAGGTAGAACAGGTATATTAACACCTGTAGCATCTTTAAACCCAATTAATTTTTCTGGTGTAGTAGTAAAAAATGTTTCTTTATATAATATTAATCAAATGAAAAGACTAGGCATAAAAATAGGTTCTCATGTACTTGTTAAAAGATCCGGAAATGTAATACCTAAAATTGTTAGAGTTATTAATTCAACTAAAACGTATTTTAAAAAAAATATATTATTACCGGTGAATTGTCCTAGTTGTAAATCAAAATTATTTTTAAACAATTGTAATAAATTATACAGATGCTTGAATAGAGTATTTTGCGCCCCGCAAAAAGAAAAACTAATATTACATTTTTTCTCTAAAAATGCATTAAATATTAGAGGAATTGGACCTAAAATTATAAAAAAACTTGTTTTTAAAGGAATTGTAAATAGTCCGTTAGATATTTTTAGTTTAAATAAAAAAACATTGTGTCAAATAGAAAATATTAATGAAAAATCTGCTAATAATATAATCAATAGATTAAATAACTCTAAAAAAGTATATTTTGCAAACTTTATATACGCTTTAGGAATTCCAGAAATTGGTTTATTATTATCAAAAAATATCTCTAAACATTTTAGTTCTATTGAAGAGTTAATACATTCTGATTATGTTGATTTTTTAAAAATAAAAAAAATAGGTAAAAAAAATGCTAATAATTTAATGTTTTTTTTTAAATCAAAAAACAATATTAAATATATAAAAAAATTGTCTAAGATATTAAAAATTATTTTTTAATACATTTTTTTGGGCTGTGCAGGATTTGAACCTGCGACCAATTGATTAAAAGTCAACTGCTCTACCAACTGAGCTAACAACCCATAAAATATTATAAAATAAAATTTTAGGTGATGCCGGATTCGAACCGACGACTTCCTCCGTGTAAAGGAGGCACTCTACCAACTGAGCTAATCACCTATAAAAATTTACTACTAATTTTATTAGTATAATATTTAATATTAACTAGTCAATATTTTTGTTGATATTTTTACATATATTTTTTTAACTTATTTACATCTAATATATATTTAAGAAGTGGTTTATGAAAATTAAAACTAGATTTGCGCCTAGCCCTACAGGAAATTTACATTTTGGTAACATAAGAACTGCATTATTTTCTTGGTTGTTTGCTAATAAATATAAAGGAAGTTTTATTTTAAGAATTGAAGATACAGACGTATGTAGGAATATCACTGGTTCAGTAGACAATATTATTAAAGTTATGAAATGGCTGAAATTACATTGGAATGAGAAAGTGTATTTTCAAAGTAAGAGACTTAACTTTTATAATAGTATAATAGATATGATGTTACAGTCTGGAACAGCATATAAATGTTACTGTTCAGAAGATACTTTAAAAAATAAAAAGAATATACAAATATTACATAGTAAAAATACTAGATATAATAGAAAATGTAGAAATTTGGAAAATAACATTTATACTACTAAGAAATCTTTTGTGGTTAGATTTAAAAATCCTCTTAATGGATATGTAAAATTTTATGATGAAATAAGGGGTATAATAAAATTCAAAAATAGTGAAATAGATGATTTTATAATTAGAAGAAGAAATGGAATACCAACTTACAATTTTTGTGTAGTAGTAGATGATTTAGATATGAAAATAACACATGTAATACGCGGAGAAGATCATATAAGTAATACACCTAAGCAGATAAATATATTTTCTGCTTTAAACGTCCCCCACCCAAAATATGCTCATTTGCCTATTTTATTAGACATAGATTATAAAAAAATTTCTAAAAAAAATAGTAATTTTAATGTTATTGAATATTTTAAAGAAGGATTTTTACCAGAGGCCATATTAAACTATTTAGTCAGATTAGGATGGTCTCATGGAGATCAAGAAATATTTAGTTTAGAACAAATGAAAAATTTATTTTCTTTTAAAAATGTTAGTAAATCTTCTAGTATTTTTGATAAAAAAAAATTATTATGGTTAAATAAATATTATATAAATAATTTACCTACAAAAAATTTAATATCCTTGTTTAAATATTATATCAGTAAAGAAAACATAGATATTAAAAACGGGCCTAGAATTGAAGAAGTTTTTCAAATTTTTAAAGATAGATGTAATTCTTTAAGAAATATGGCTATTTCTTGTCGTTATTTGTATGACAATAATTTAAATTTTAAGAAGATTTTTATAAAAAAATTTTTTTCTAAATTTTATTTAGTAACTTTAAACATTATATATTTGCATTTTAAAAAAATAGATTCTTGGAAATCTTCACATATTTGGAATTCTATATTATTAATGTCAAAATTAAACAAATTATCTTTAAAGAATATAATTGAACCATTAAGAATAATTTTTACAGGTGATATAGTTTCTCCTAGTATTAGTAAAATAATTTATTTATTTGGTAAACATAAAACTCTTTTTAACATTAAAATGTATATTTTATATTTAAAAAAACAATTTATATAGTTTTTTTTATTTTTTTAATATTACATGAAAAAATATTTTATTTTTCATGTAATATTAGTTTTGTGAAGTGAAATACAAATTTTTATATTTGCATGTTCATAATTTCTTGATATGCAGATATTATTTTATTTTTTATTTTTACAGCTATTTCTAAAGACAATGTTGATTTTTCTGCATCTAACATTAAATCACTTACTGATTTTCTATTCATCATTTTACTATCTATAAAGTTTTCTTTTTTATATTTTGCAAGTTCTTTAAATTGTCCAATTTCTTTTTTGGAACAGTTAAACAATTTATAAAAGTTATTTTTTGGAACATATTTTTTAATATTTATTTTATTACTTAATTCATTAAATTTTGTTATAATCTTAGATTCATTTATTAACATATTTTTGTAAGAGTATTAAATAAATTAAATTTAATTTTTATTATATCATATTTTATTTTAAAATATTTTAATAAATATATTTTATTTTTTTATAACATGAGAACAGTTTTATGAATAGAAAATTGTCATTTGAAAAAAATGTAAATGAAAACAAGATTTTCAATAATATTTTTAATATTGTTAAAAAAAATATTATTTTATGTTTAATACTGTTATCAGCGTCTATAACATTAATTTTTTCTATTCTTTTTTTGTATAAATCAACAAATTATTGTACTTTATATAATAATTTATCTAATGAAGATAAAAGTTTAGTTATTTTTGAGTTGTCTAGTATGAACATTCCTTATAAAATAAATGATTCAAAAAATAAAATTAAAATACCTAAAAAATTAGTTTATCAAGTTAGAATGCATTTGTCAGAGAAAGGAATTCCAAAAGATAATATAGATGGATTTGAAATTTTAGATAAAGAAAAATTTGGTGAAAGCCAGTTTCGTGAAAAGATAAATTATCAACGGGCTTTAGAGGGTGAATTATCGAAAACAATTATGAAAATAGATTCTATAAAGAATGCTACAGTACATTTAGTCATGCATTCTAAATCTGTTTTTTTTAACGATGATATAGAGTCTACTGCATCTGTTTTATTAACATTGAAATTTGGAAAAAAATTAGATATAAATAAAATAAATGCTATTTTAAATTTAGTGTCTAAAAGTGTTTCTGGATTAAAATATAATAATATAACTATCGTAGATCAGTATGGAAATTTTTTGAATCAGTCTATGGATATGGATACATACAATGATAGTAAACTCGTTTATATAAATAATATAGAAAAGAAATATAAAAGAAAAATTGAAGAGATTTTAGTTCCTCTATTTGGAATAGATAATGTATATGCACAAGTTACAGCACAAATAGATTTTGACAAAAAAGAAAAAGTAGAAGAAAAATATAAACCTAATTCTAATAAATTGGACCAAGCTATTAGATCTAAACAGAGTTCTTACAGTAAAGATTTAAATAATTCTAATGATAACTATGTACATAATAAAAATAGTATAAAAGAAGATGTTAATATACAAGATGGTGTAAAAAATTTATCAAAAAATGATAAGAAACAACATAACATATTTAATAATAATAAATCTATTATAGATCCTAGCAATACAAATAGTATTAATACACATAATTATAACCCTAATATTATAGGTAATAAAAGTTATAATTTTGACAATACGACTAATTATGAAGTAGATCATGACGTTATAAACACAAAAGTTAATATAGGAAATTTAAAAAAAATTTCTGCAGGTATAGTAATAAATTATGTAAAAGATTCTAAAGGAAATTTTGTTCCATTGAGCAGTGCAAATATAGAAAAAATAAAAGATTTAATAAAAAATTCAATTGGATTTTCTGAAAATAGAGGAGATACAGTTAATTTAGTTAATTCTATGTTTTATAGATCCCCGGAAATAAAGAAACATAACGTAATTTTAACAGATACAGATAGAAATTTAGTTTTTCAAAAAAGATATTATTTAATTCCAATTATAGTAGTTATGTTCATAATTTTATATGAACTTTTGTTTAAAAAAATATTTTTTTTTATATTTTTTAAAAATAAAGTAATAAATAAAAATGATAAAATATATATTAGAAAAAATAAGTTAAAAGTAAAAAAAGACGAGAAGAAAGTAAAAAAAGAGTCTAGTTTATTGCCTATTATAAAGCCAAAAAAAACACATAAAAATATTTTTGAAAAAAAATCTTCATTTATAGCAAAAATTATTCGAAATTGGATAAATAAAAAATGAATAATAGTATTAATGGTTATACAAAAAGTGCATGTTTGTTATTTTATTTAGGTATTAAAAAGAGTATTAAAATATTAAAATTTTTAACTAAAACAGAGAAAAATAAAATAATATGTAAATTGTCTGATCCTTCAATTTTATCTAAAGAAAATATAGATTCAGCAATAGAAAGTTACAAAAAGTGTTATAAGAACGAAATTTTGAGAAAGAAAGATAGTTTTAAAAATTATTTTAATATTATTCTTTCTAAATTTTTTAATAAAAAAGAAAGATATTACTTTATTAATGAGATTAATACTAAGAAAGTTTTTTTAAAAAATGTAAAAAGAGTAAATTTAAATAGTTCTAAAAATTGTTATATAGTTTTGAGAGGAGAACATCCGCAGATAATAGCTGCGTTTTTAAAATATGTAGATCATAGAAAGTCTATGAAAATTTTATCTTTTTTTAACAAAAAAGATAGAAATGAAATTCTAAGAAGAATGTTTGAAATACAAAGTATGAATCAATTTTCTAAAAACGAATTTTTTAAGATAATAAACGATGTTTTTAAAAAAGAAAAATCACATAAATTAAATACTTTTGATAAAGCAATTAACGTGTTTAAACTGTTTACTAAAAAAGATAAAGTTTATATTTTAAAAAACTTTTTTAAAAATAATTCTAATATAAAAAAAGAAATTATATGTTTAATGTTTTCTTTTGAAGACATATTTTTTTTAAAAAATTGTAGTATATCTATTTTATTAAAATATGTTGATAAAAAGGTTTTATATATTTCTATGTTAGATTTGTCAGAAAAGTTTAAAAAAATTTTTTTAATGAACATGTCTAAAAAACAATTAAATTATTTTTTTCATATGTTTCAAAAAGAGAATTTTTCATCTTCTCCGATTAGTATAAAATGTAGTAAAGATAAGATTTTGAAAACATTACAACTATTGTTAAAAAAAGATGTATTAATTTTAAAAGACTTGGAAAAAATTTATGTATAAATTACTTAATTCTAAACAGTGGAAAAAATGGAATGCTGATTCTATTAACACAGAAAAAAATAATACAATAGTTAAAAAAAAAAATGTTACAGACTTGTCTAGAAATTCATATTTAGAAAGTGAAAGATTAATAATAGAAAAAATTAGTTATGATAAAGGTTTTAAAAGTGGAAAAAAAGTTGGGTATGATTTAGGATATAAACAATTCAATTTATTTAAAAAAGAAATAAACGATAGTAAAAAAAAGATAGAAAAAATTTTTTTGAATCTCAGTAAATCTATTGAATCTATAGATTCGTATGTTTCTATTAAAATAGTAAAAGTGTTATTTAGTGTTCTAAAAAGAAATAACAAATTTTTTAGTAATAATACTAATAGATTAATACAGATTGTGAAAAAAAGTTTACGTAAAGAGTTATTTTTTTTAAAAAATTTAAACTTTTTAGTAAATCCTACAGATTTTAGTATTATTAAAAAAAGTTTTAGAAATTGTTTCAAATTTAACAATTGGACTCTTATTTCAGATAATAAGATTGCTTCTGGAGAATGTAAAATATTTTCTTCAGAAATGAATATAGATTTCACTAATTCAGACACTTGGGATAATTTATATAGAATATTTTTGTTTGAGAAAAATATATGACTACAAATTTAAAAAATTGGTTAAAAAATATAAATTTTTTAGATAAAAAAATATGTAGTTTTTCTGGTGTAGTAAATTATGGGCGTTTAGTTAGTTTTGTTGGTCTCCTTTTAGAAGTTTCAGGTTTAATATTATCTATTGGAGATATTTGTATAATAGAGGTTATTTATAATAATACAATGTTGTTAGTGGAAGCAGAAGTTGTAGGATTTAAAAATAAAAATGTGTTTATAATGTTGTTTGAAGAATGTAGAGGAATTTCTCCTGGGTTAAGAGTGTTTCCAAAAGTTGACAAATTCGGAAAACGTAAAAGAAAAACTCTTCCTATAGGAAATAATTTATTAGGGAGAGTAGTTGATAGTTATGGAAGCCCTTTAGACGGATTAGGAAAAGTAAAATGTAATCAGTTTACTTCTACATATTGCAGCAAAATAAATCCTTTAAAAAAAGTGCCAGTTACTAAAATATTAGATACAGGAATAAGAGCTATTAATGCTGCTTTAACTATAGGTATGGGGCAAAGAATAGGGTTGTTTGCTAGCTCCGGGGTAGGTAAAAGTGTATTATTAAGTATGATGGCTAAAAATTCAAATTCGGACATTTTTGTTATAGGATTAATTGGGGAAAGAAGCAGAGAAATTTCAGAATTTGTAGAAAACATAAAAATTGCACATAATTTTAATAAATCTATAGTAGTAGTATCGCCTGCAAATAACTCTCCTTTATTAAAGGTTCAAGGCGCTCTTTATTCTATCAGTATAGCAGAATATTTTAGAAAAAAAGGTCGTAATGTTTTATTTATTTTAGATTCATTAACTAGATATGCTATGGCTGAAAGAGAAATATCTATTTCTATGGGCGAAATGCCTGTTATAAGAGGATATCCTACTTCTATATTTTCAAAACTTCCATTTTTTATAGAAAGATCGGGTAATAATGAAAAAAAAAATTGCTCTATAACTGGTTTTTATACTGTTTTAATAGAAAGTAATGAAAATTTAGATCCAATTTCTGATTTAGCGAAATCTGTATTAGATGGTCATATTATGTTGTCTAAAAGTTATGCTGATTCTGGGCATTATCCTGCAATTGATATGGAAACTTCTATAAGTAGAATAATGTATAATTTAGTTAGTAAAGAACATTACAAAAAAGTAATTTATTTAAAACAGCTAATATCTACATATAAAAATAATAAAGATTTAATAAGTTTAGGAGCATATGTAAAAGGAAATGACAAAATTTTAGACAATGCTGTAAATTTATGGCCTAAAATAGAAAAATTTTTGCAGCAGGATATAGATGTGTCTCACAACTTTGAAAGTTCTTATTTAGAATTAAACAATTTAATAAAATAGATAGGTTAATAATAACTATGAAAAAAAAGATAAAGTTAGTAAATTTGTTAATACTTTTAAAAAAAATTAAAATGAATATTTTTTATAAAAAATTTTTAAATACACTTAGTTTAAAAAAACGTAATAAACTAGATTTAAATATATTGAGCAAATATAAAAATGTTTATTTTAGGAAATATGATAAACAAGTTGCATATGGCATGAGTGTGTTAGAAACAAAAATTTTTAATAATTTTTTGTGTTTTTTAAAACATGGTTTTTTACAAAAGAAAATGGAGCTTGATAAAATCAACAAAAAATATAACAACATATTTAAAAAGTTTGTAGATAAAGAAAAAAATGTTAATATTCTAAAATTTTTTAAATCATATTTATTAAATAAAGTATATAATAAAACTATGAATATAATTGAGTTTAATAATGAAGAATCAATTCAGGCGTTTTTTTTAAATAAAAAAAATTGTATTTATACTATTGTATAAATCTGTTTTTAGAATTATAGAATTTTATGTTTTTAAGGAAACTGTTATGGATAAATATTACAACAATTTTATACATGTTAACAAAATTTTGAAAAAAATTCGTGATATTACCTGCAGAAAAAATTTTAATATAGATAAAAATTTTATTAGTAATGAGATTGATTTTTCTAACATTTTATATGCAGATTTAAATAATATATATTTTAAAGAAAAGTTTTTGTTAGAAAAATCATTTAATGACTTTTCGAATTCTTTAAGTATAAAGTTGTCTAATTTGCTAAATTATAAAATACAAATAGATGTTAAAAGTATTAAAATAGAAACGTATAAAAAATGTTTTAAAAATATTGGTTCTTTAATAAGTTTTAATTGCTTTAAAATTTCTTCTATAAAAAGTTTTGGTAGCATTATTTACTCTCACGATTTTGTACTTAATATGTTAGAATTTTTTTTTGGTGGAAAAAATAATTTTTTAAATTATAAAGATTTTAAAAATATTTCTTATAGTCAAAATTTTATTAATTATAAAATAACAAAAATATTTACTAAAAATTTGTCACATAATTTAGAAAAAAATTTTAATTTAAAAATATTTTCATATAATTCTAAGAAATTTTTTGAAAAATCTTATAAAAATTTTTTTTATTCAAACAATTTTATTGTTAGAGTATGTTTTAACTGTATTACTGGAAAATATAGTAATTTATTTAATATATTTTTTCCATGGAGTTTTATAAAATATGTAAATAACATAGTTGTACAAAATCACAATAAAATAAGCGAAAAAAGTTATTCCAAAAAGAACTTTTATATTATTAAAAGTATAAATTTTGTGATGTCTGCCTTTTTGCAATTTTTTTTTATTAATTTATATAGTTTATATAATTTAAATATTAATGATGTAATAAAAATATATAATCCGGTAGATGTTTACATATTTATAGATGATAAATTATTTTTTTTAGGTAAAAATACT
Organism: Buchnera aphidicola (Chaitoregma tattakana); assembly: GCF_039370165.1. Lineage (NCBI taxonomy): Bacteria > Pseudomonadati > Pseudomonadota > Gammaproteobacteria > Enterobacterales > Erwiniaceae > Buchnera > Buchnera aphidicola. The sequence goes on from NZ_CP134991.1 coordinate 62,554, forward strand.
GTTTTAAAAAATAGAATATCTGTTTTAGTGAAAAGATCTGTATACTTAAAACATTTAACTTGTGGTGATAAGATGAATAATCAATTAGAAAAATTTAAAAAGTATGTTTCAGAAAACGATAGTATATTAAAAAAAGATGAAAAAAAACAAACTGTTTTTTTAGATAACACAGTAGAAGAAGATGACTTGGACAATAGAATAAATTATGTTGGTGATATAAAAATAAAAATGTCTGTTAGACTAGGTAGAATAAAGATGAAAGCTAAAAAGTTGTTATCAATAAAGTGTGGATCAATTTTACAATTAGATCAATTAGCAGGTGAGCCGTTGGACATTCTGGCTAATGGGTGTTTAATTGCTAAAGGCGAAATAGTTGTTATTAAAAATAATTATGGAATCAGAATTGTAAATATATTAAACAACGTAAATAAATTAAAATAAATATTTTGATATATGTTTTATTTTTATTTTTTATAATTTTTCTTTAAAAACATTTTTATTTTTTGATTATATATTATAAAGTGACGTTGTTTACTAAGATTTTATAACATTTTAATATTGTGGTAACTATAATGAAATATAGTAAAATTTTATTATTTTTTTTTCCATTGCTTTCTACTTCTGCATATGCTTTAAATTTAGATTCTATTAACAATTTGTTTTCTAATAAAAGTAATGATATTTCTATGCCTTTAGATATTTTGATTATAATGAGTTCTATGAGTTTTTTGCCTGCTATTGTTTTGTTAATGACTAGTTTTACTAGAATTATAATTGTATTGAGTTTGTTAAGAAATGCTTTAGGAATGACATATTCTCCTCCAAATCAAATATTAATTGGATTAAGTTTGTTTATAACTTTTTTTATTATGTCTCCAATTTTTAATAAAGTATATAAAGATTCTTATTTACCATTTGTGAGTAAAAAGGTAAATGCAGAAACTGCTATTAACAATGCTATTTTTCCTTTCAAGAAGTTTATGCTACATCAAGTTAAGAAAACAGATTTGTTATTTTTTCTCAAATTGTCAAAAAAACAAGATATTAAATTTAAAAATAAATATGATATACCTATGTATGTATTAGTGCCAGCATTTATAACTAATGAACTTAAAGTGGCGTTTCAAATAGGTTTTATGATATTTATTCCCTTTATAGTTATAGATCTTATAATATCTAGTATATTGATGGCTTTAGGTATGATGATGGTGCCTCCATCTAGTATATCTCTTCCATTCAAATTAATTCTTTTTGTATTGTCTGACGGTTGGAAGTTGTTAGTTAGCTCTCTTGTTAATAGTTTTTATACATAATCGTGTATTTAGAAAAATATATTAGGAAAAAAAATATGACTTTAGAAGCTGTTGATAGTTTACTTGGTGAAGCTATAAAAATGATTTTAATATTATCTATGCCGCTATTAATAATAGTATTGTTTATAGGATTGGTAATTAGTATGCTGCAATCAGTTACACAAATTAACGAACAAACTTTATCATTTGTTCCAAAAATATTTTCTATCTTAAGTATTCTAATATTGCTTGGACCTTGGATGCTTAGTACCATAGTAAGTTACATTAAAAATTTATTTAAAATTTTACCCCTTGTTATAAACACATGATATACTTAAACTTATATAAACTTTTTGAAATATTTCGCGAAATAATTTTTCCACTAGCTAGGATATTACCTATAATAAGCCTTACGCCAATTTTTGGTGAAAATTTTGTAAATAAAAGAGTTAAAATATTAATTTCTGTGCTTTTAAGTATTTTTTATATTAATGTTAGCGCCACAAACTTTTATATAAATTTATTTTCTAATGAAGGTTTTTTGATTTTATTTCAACAAATTTTTATAGGGCTTTTTTTAGGATTTGTAATATATATGGTATTTTCAATTCCTGTAATAGTAGGAGAAATAATTAGTTTACAAATTGGTTTATCATTTTCTACAATTTTTGACGTTTCACAAAAATGGAACTCTTCTGTATTTTCTTATTTCATAAAAATTTTTTTTTTAATGGTATTTTTGTCTCTAAATGGACATTATTGGATAATTTATACTATATTTAATAGTTTTTCATTAATTCCAATAGAAAATTTACATTTTTCTAAAAATGCATTTTTCTTAATTTTATATTTTTTTTCTAAAGTGTTTTTAAGAGGGGTCATTATAGTTTTTCCAATAATGATACCTGTTTTAGCATTAAACATTATGATGGCTATATTAAATAGAACTATTCCTCAATTTTCAGTTTTTTCTATTTTTTTACCTATGTTATTATTAATAAGTTTATTCATTTTTTATTTCTGCGTGCCAATTAACATAAACAATTTTAACTTATTTCTAAAAAATATGTTTGAAAAAATTAATAATTTTAATAAAAATACAATTTTTTATTAAAATTTTTACGTTATATATTTTTTTATGTTAGTTATTAAACGAATTGACTACTTTGATTAAATATTGAATGTTTCAATTCGTTTAATGTTTTTTAAATATACTATTTTATTTTGTGTTCTTTATACCAAACATGTTTTCTTTTTATAGGGTCATATTTTTTTAGTTGTAATTTTTCTGGTTTATTAACTTTATTTTTCGTTGTTGTATAAAAGTGACCATTGTTAGAGGTAGACAATAATTTTATTTTTTTTCTTAATTTTTTTGCCATTTGTGTTTTTCTCTGTTTTTTTTAAAAATAGTTTTTGAATACTTTATCTATACCTTTTTTGTTTATTTCTCTAATTCCTTTTGTACTGATCTTAATGCTTACAAATCTTTTAATAATTGGAACCCATAACTTATATTTTTGGATGTTAGGTTTAAATTTTCGTCTTCTTGCATTCATAGCGTGTGATCTTTTGTTTCCAAAAATTGTTTTTTTTTTAGTAATTTTGCATATTCTAGACATGTATTATGTTCACTTTTTTATATTTTTTTTATTTTATATGGATTATTTTTTTTGATATGCTTTTATAGATTTTAGTATTTCTTCTTCTGCTTCTTTTTTGTTTCCCCATCCAATAATTTTAATCCATTTATTTTTTTCTAATTTTTTATAATTAAAAAAGAAATTTTCAATTTTTTCTGTAACATGTTTTTCTAAATTTTTTATATCTAAAATTCTATTATATTCTTTTGTAATTTTTTTATGAGGAACACTTATAATTTTATTATCTTGACCTGATTCATCTAACATCTTTAAAATTCCTATAGGTGTACATCTAATTATAGATTTAGTGATTAAAGGATAAGGAGTTATTACTAAAGAATCTAAACAATCTCCATCTTTTGATAAGGTATTATTTATATATCCATAATTATATGGATAAAACATAGCAACAGGAATAAATCTATCTACAAATATATTTCCACAATTTTTATTTATTTCATATTTTATGGGTTTTGAATGTGATGGTATTTCTATTATCACAAAAATATCATATGGTGGTTTTTTTCCTGTGGATATCTTATTTATATTCATATTAATAACAATTTTTCCAATAAATATTTTAGAATATTAATCAACATTTTATTTATATAGTATACTATATATTAATTTTATTATAATTATAAATAATTAAATAAAAAGGTTATTATTACTATGATTTATAATATTTTTTTTGAAAAATCTGAATTGAAAAACTTTATCTTAAAAATTTTAAACATTTATAAAAAAAGAGTAGATTACTTGAAGATATATATTATACAAGATAATTCTAGAAATGTATTAATTAGAAATTCTAATTTAGAACTTTCTGAAACTAAACAAAATATTAAAATACATGTTGATGTTATAAAAAACAATAAATTTGTAAGAACATCTTTTAATAGCTTAAATATTAGTATGGTAAAAAAAATTATAGATAAAGCAATATATGCTACCAGACATGTTGCTTCAGATTTTTGTAATAATGTTTATGCAGACATGATATTTCAAAACAATATTAAAATGAATTTGTGTAACATCAATATTATTAGTCTGAAAGATATAATTAACACAACTATTTCTATAGAAAATATTGCATTTAAATTTGATAATAGAATTTATAATAGTGATGGTATTAATTTTTATGAAAATTTTTCAAATATAATTTTTGGTAATAGTAATTTTGATATATCTTCATATTCTACTAGTTATTATTTTATAATGTCTAGTGTTATAGCACAATATAAAAAAAAAATGTATAACGGGTCTTATTATAGTGTTTCTACTAAATTTAGTAAATTAGATAATATAAAAAAAATTGGAGAAATGTCTGCTAAAAATGCTATATACAAAATATCTCCTAAAAAGATATATACTAGTATGTCTTCTGTCATTTTTTCTAATGAAATAAGTTATATTTTATTTGAATATTTATCTGAAGCTATTTCTGGAAAAAATGTGTATGAAAGATCTACATTTTTAAAAAATAGTTTAGGAAAAAGAATTTTTCCAAAATGGTTAAATATATTAGAAGATCCGCATTTAAAATATGGGCTATGTTCTCATATATTTGATTCTGATGGATTTAGTACATTTTCTAAAAATATCGTGAAAAACGGAATTTTAAAAACTTGGATTTTAAATAATTATTATGCTAATAAATTGGGATTAAAATCTACAGGAAATTCTTTGGGGTCGTATAATTGGATAATTTATTCAAGTCTATCAAAACTTTTTAGTTTAAAACACTTATTGTTAAATATGTATAATGGAATTTTAGTCAATGAATTATATGGAGATGGTTTTAATGTAGTAAATGGTGATTATTCTATAGGAGTGTCTGGTTTTTTAATACGAAGAGGTGAGATATTGCATCCAATAGATGAAATTACTATATCTGGTAATTTAAAAGATATATTTTATAAAATTGTAAATATGTCTAATGATTTTAATAGAATTAATAAAATAAAATGTGGATCTATTCTTTTATCTGAAGTAAATATTTCTGGCAAATAGTTTTTATATCTGTTTTTACATATAAAAAAAATAAAAACTTTGTTGAAGTTAGTCTATAAGCCGGATTCTGTATTAAACAGTCATTCATCTAGATTAATAATTTCTTATTAATTCATGCAACCTACCCAGACTATTAACATATACGGGTTTTTAGTCTTGTTTGGTCTTGCTCTAAGTGGAGTTTACATTGACCATAATTTGTTACCAATTTATGCGGTGTGCTTTTACCACGCCTTTTCACCCTTTCCGAAAATTTTGTATTTTTTTAGGAGGTTTGTTTTCTGTTGCACTGTTCGTGGGTTTACACCCCCCAGGAGTTACCTGGCACTTTACCCGTGTAGAGTCCGGACTTTCCTCTTTTATAAAGATGTTTAATAAAAATATTATAAATATATAAACATATTTTATTTAAAAGCGACTGTATGTCTAACTTCAACAATATAAATGTATTATATATATATTTTTATGTCATCTTATTTTTTAAGATATATTTGTACAATAAGTTTTTATTTATATTATGTATTTTAGATGTAGCTATTATGGCGCTACTATTCATTAAAAATTTTTTTAATATTTTATGTGTTTCAAGAATATTATATGTAATAACTTTTTGATGTAAATTTGTATTTCCTTCTATTATTAATAAAATTTCTCCTTTATATCTTTTTTTGTCTAATTTTATCCATTTTATTAATTTATTTATTCTTGTTTTTTTTATAGTTTCCCAGAATTTAGTTACTTCTTTAATAAAAGTTATTTTTCTATTTTTTCCAAAAATTTTCATTATTATATTTAAAGATTTAAGTATTCTTTTAGACGTTTCTAATAGAATAATGGTTCTTTTTTCTAAATATAAATTATAAAACATATTTTCTATTTTTTTTTCTTTTCTAGGTATAAATCCTTCGTAACAAAATTTTTTTGTACTTATTCCAGAACTACTAATAGCAGCTATTGCTGAGCAAGCACCTGGTATAGGTACAACTTTTATTTTATTTTTATGACACATTTTTACTATTAGTTCTCCTGGATCGTTTATTAATGGAGTTCCAGAATTAGAAACTATAGCAATATTTTCATTTATAATTAATTTTTTTAATATTATATAACTTTTTGCCTTTTCATTTTCTTTATTAAAAGATGTAATTTTAGTTTTTATTTTATAAAAATTTAACAATTTTTTAGTATGATTTATACTCTCAGCAGCTATTATATTTACTGTTTTTAATATTTCTATAGCTCTGTATGTAATGTCTTTTAAATTACCTATTGGCGTAGATACTATATATAAAATGCCTAAACTTTTAGTTTTTTTTTTCATAATGTGTGTGATTTATAGTTTTTATATTAAATATTTTTTTTCAAAATTTTTTTATATAATTTTCAAAAGAATAACGTTATTATATTTAAGTGATATTTAGTATATTTTTATATAATATTTATATTATAATTATTTTGTTTAGAGTTTATCATGAAAAGAGTAGTAATAACTGGTGTTGGAATTATTTCTAGTATAGGAAATAGTATAAAAGAAGTGTTAAGTTCGTTGAAACTAGGAAAGTCTGGAATATCTTTCTCTAAAGAGATGCTTAGTTTGGGTATGTCTAGTCATGTTGTAGGAAGAATAAACATTAGCAATTTAGGTAAGGTTAATAAAAAAATTTTTAAATTCATGAGTACGCCTGCTATATATGCTTATTTTTCTTTTTTAGAAGCAGTTAATGATGCTAAGTTAAAAAAAACTGTATATCAAAAAAACTATAGAGTTGGATTAATATCTGGATCTGGTAATTCTTATTATGCTCCGTTTATATTATCTGATATAAAAATAACTAATAAAATAGGGCCATATTTTTTAATAAAAACATTACCATCAAATATTACTGCTTGTTTATCTACATATTTTAAAATATATGGTACGACTTATTCTATAAGTTCAGCATGTACAACTTCTTCTCATTGTATATGTAATGCTTTTGACCTTATAAAATATGGTAAACAAGATATAGTTTTTGCTGGAGGTTCAGAAGAAATAAATTTTAATTTAGCTTGTGGATTTGACGTTATGAGAGTTCTTTCAAAAAATAAAAATAATTGTCCAAAAGAATCTTCTAGAGCATTTGATTCAGACAGAGATGGTTTTGTAATTTCTGGAGGTGCTGGTTTTGTAGTATTAGAAGAACTTAATTTTGCTATTTCTAGAAACGCTAAGATATATGCAGAAATTTTTAATTATGCTGCTTTTTCTAATGGTAAGAATATGGTTTTGCCTTCTGTAAATAGATCTGCTACATGTATGAAACTAGCTTTACATGGAATAAAAAAAATAGATTATATAAATGCACACGCTACATCTACAAAAGTAGGAGATAGAGATGAATATAGTTCAATTGTACAAGTTTTTGGTAAAAAAAATTTACCATATATTTCCTCCACAAAGTCTATGACAGGACATTCTCTAGGAGCTTCAGGCATACATGAAATTATTTATACTATTTTAATGATAGATAATAAATTTATTGCGCCATCTATAAACATAACAAATTTAGATAAAGATTTTTCATCAAATAAAATTGTTTTAAAAAGAATTGAAAAACAGATATTTGTTGCTATGTCTAACAATTTCGGATTTGGTGGCACTAATGTAAGTATAGTTATTAAAAAATTTATATTATAAACTAATATAAGATTTAAAATATTATTATATTTTTTTTATATTTCTTTGTGTAATATAATTAAAATAAATTTTTTTATTTTATAATAATAATAAAATAGAATTTTGGAGATAAAAGTTGTGAATCAATTAGAACAATTGAAGAAGTATAGCATTGTTGTTGCAGATACTGGAAATGTAGGTTTAATAAAAGATTTTCTTCCACAGGATGCTACTACTAATCCTACATTAATATTAAATTCAATAAAACTTCCATTTTATAAAAATTTAATACATAAATCTATAAAATATTCTAAAAAATTCTGTAAAACTTTTGAAGAAATAGTTTCTTTAGCTAGTAATAAAATATCTGTAGATATAGGAACAAACATTTTAAAAATTATCCCAGGTAGAGTTTCTACAGAAATAGATGCAAGAGTTTCTTTTAACAAAGATTTATGTATTTCTCATGCTAAAAGTATTATAAATATGTATAAAGAAAATGGAGTTAGAAAAAATAGAATATTAATAAAATTAGCATCTACTTGGGAAGCAATACAAGCAGCAAAAGAGTTAGAAAAAGAAAAAATCAATTGTAATTTAACACTTTTATTTTCTTTTTCTCAAGCTAAAGCTTGTGCTGAAGCTGGAGTATATTTAATATCACCTTTTGTAGGAAGAATATATGATTGGTATAAAAATAAAAATCTTATTAATAACACAGATATAAGTCAAGATCCTGGTGTAGTTTCTGTAAAAAAAATATTTAATTTTTATAAAAAATATTCTTATAAAACTATCGTTATGGCTGCAAGTTTTAGAAATACTTCACAAATATTAGAATTGTCTGGATGTGATTATCTAACAATATCACCAGTTTTGTTAAACAAATTGAAATCAAGTTCAGTAAAAGTAGAAAGAAAGTTATTCTTATCTGAGAAAACTATGTTTCGTAAGAGTAGTATGTCAGAATCAAAATTTAGATTTCAACATAATGAAGATGCGATGGCATCAGAAAAATTGTCTGAAGGAATAAGACAGTTTGGAATAGATCAGAAAAAGATAGAAAATATTATTATTAAAAATATTTGATTGTGTTATGGAATTTTATAAAAATATATATTTTAAATGTCAAAATATTTAGGAAATTTTATGAAAACTAGATTATTATCTAATGCAATTAGAGCATTAAGTATAGATGCTATACAAAAAGCAAATTCAGGACATCCTGGAATGCCATTAGGTATGGCTGATATTGCTGAAGTATTATGGAGAAAGTTTCTTAAACATAGTCCTACTAATCCTAATTGGAATAATAGAGATAGGTTTGTTTTGTCTAATGGTCATGGATCGATGTTATTATATAGTTTATTGCATTTGAGTGGTTATGATTTATCTATAGAAGATATAAAAATGTTTAGACAAATGGGATCTAAAACTCCTGGGCATCCAGAAAAACATATAACACCTGGAGTGGAGGTTACCACGGGTCCTTTAGGTCAAGGGTTGGCTAACGCAGTAGGTATGGCTATATCAGAAAGTATTTTAAGTAATACTTTTAATAGAAAAAATTTTAAAATAATAGATCATTATACTTGGGTTTTTGTTGGTGATGGATGTCTTATGGAGGGAGTTTCTCATGAGTCTTGTTCCTTAGCGGGTCATCTTAAGTTAAATAAGCTAATAGTTTTTTATGATAAGAATAATATTTCTATAGATGGTAACGTAAAAGGATGGTTTACTGAAGACATAAAAAAAAGATTTGAGTCATATAATTGGAGAGTTATAGAAAATATAGATGGTCATAATAGAAATGATATAATTGCGTCTATAAAAGAGGCTAAAATTAACAAAGAGAAACCTGTGTTAATAATATGTAACACTAAAATAGGTTTTGGATCTCCGAATAAAGAGAATTCTAGTGCATCTCATGGTTGCCCTTTAGGAATAGAAGAAGTTCGTTTAACTAAAAAAAATTTAAATTGGAAATATGATAATTTTATTATACCAAATAAAATATATAGTAAATGGAATTTTTCAAAAAAAGGTAAATTACTTGAAAACGATTGGAACAATATTGTTTCTAAGTATAAAATAGAATATCCTAGTTTATACAATGAATACATAAGAAGAATTAATAAACATCTTCCTAAAAATTTTTCTAAACTTATTTCTAATCATTTTTTTAATGTTTCTAAAAATATTTCTAACATTTCTACTAGACAAGCTTCTAAAAATACTCTTGAAGTTTTAGGGAAAGAAATACCAGAATTATTAGGGGGATCAGCAGATTTATCAGAGAGTAATTTAACTAAATGGTCAGGATCTCGACCAGTTACTGATTATAAGAATGGAAACTATATAGATTATGGAGTACGTGAGTTTGGAATGACTGCTATTGCAAATGGAATTTTCCATCATGGAGGATTTATACCTTATACTTCTACTTTTTTAATATTTATGGAATATGCTAGAAATGCAGTTAGAATGTCATCTTTAATGAATACACAACAAATTTTTGTTTATACACATGATTCAGTATGGTTAGGAGAAGATGGGCCGACTCATCAACCAATAGAGCAGTTATCTAGCTTGAGAATAATTCCTGGATTTAATGTATGGAGACCATGTGATGAACTAGAAACTATTTCTGCATGGAAACATGCGATAGAAAGAACAAAAGGTCCATCAGCATTAATTTTATCTAGACAAAATTTGTGTTATGTAAAATCTAAAAACAAAAATGTACTTAGCAATATATTAAAAGGGGGATATATTATTAAAGATTTTTCTAATAACCCAAATTTTATTATAATTTCTTGTGGTTCTGAGTTAAATCTTGCATACAAAGTGTGTAAAATTTTGAATGATAATAAAAAATATAGAATTAGATTAGTATCTATGCCATCCACAAATGTATTTGATTCTCAAGATATAAAATATAGAAACAAAATATTGCCTGCATATATAAAAAACAGAGTCTCTATAGAGGCTGGAATATCTGATTTTTGGTATAAATATATAGGATATGAAAATTTATCAATTGGAATAAACGAATTTGCATATTCTGCTCCTGAAAGTTCTTTGTCACAAAGGTTAGGTTTTAAAGAAAAAAAAATAGTTAGTAAAATAAAAAAATTTTTTAGAAAATAATATTATTATTATTTATATTTTTTTTAATTGTTTTATAATAGTAAACTTTATTATTAGGAATACTAATGTCTTTTTTTATTTTAAAACTTTTGAAAAAGTTAGTTTATGCTCCATCTATTAGTCCTGATGATATGGGGTGTCAAAAAATTATATCTAATGAATTATGTAAAATAGGATTTTCTATAGTTAATTTTGATATACAAGATACCAAAAATATGTGGGCTGAAATAGGTAATAGACAAGGAAAAACTATTAATTTTTTAGGTCATACAGATGTAGTTCCTCCTGGAGATTTGTCTAAATGGAAGTTTAATCCATTTGTCCCTACTATTTATAAAAACAACATTTTTGGTAGAGGAGTTGTAGATATGAAAGGAGCTATATCTGCGTTCATAGCATCTGTAAAAGAGTTTTTATATGAATACAGAAATAGTATGAATGGAAGAATTACTATTCTGTTAACTTCTGATGAAGAAGGAAGCGCAAAAAATGGAATTAAAAAAGTTGTGAACAAATTGATTAAAAAAAAAGAAAAAATAGACTACTGTATAGTAGGAGAGCCTACTAGTATAGATGTATTGGGAGATACAATAAAAAATGGTAGACGAGGATCTTTGCATGTATACATATATTTTATAGGTACAATAAGACACATTGCATATACTAAATTTTCTGAAAATTTAATACATAAAGCTTGTTTATTTATTAATGATTTAACTAAATTTAATTGGAATGAGAACATAAAAAATGCTGATGAAAGAACTGTTGTTCAAGTTTATAAAATATTTTCAGATCCAGTAGTAGAAAATGTTATCTCAGATAGCTTATTTACAAAAATAAATTTCAGATTTAGTTATAAGACTAGTATAGAATTTATAAAATCTAGCGTCATAATGTTATTAAAATTACACGATATAAAATATTCTATAAATTGGAAGTTATCTGGAAATTCTTTTATTACAAAAGATGGTAATCTTTTACAAGCTGTTAAAGATACTATAAAATTTTTTAATAGAAAAGAGCCAAAAGTGTGTACTTCAGGGGGAACTTCAGATGGAAGATTTATTCATAAAATGAATTCTGAAATTATAGAATTAGGGCTTATAAACAAGACTATACATAAGACTAATGAATTTTCAAAAATATCTGATTTAAAAAAGTTGAGTATAATTTATAAAGAAACGATTAAAAAACTATTAACATAACTTTTATATAAAAATAGAAAATATTTATGTTTATTTTTTGTATTTTATCTTTTATAAACTTTTTAATATGATTATTTTCTAATACACAGAGTATTAATTTGATACTCTGTGTATTTTTTTTAAGAAAATATTTTTACTTTAAAAATCATATTTTAAAAAAAATATTTTTAAAAGATATCATATTGTTTACAATTTTTATATTTATTTTCTAACAAGATATTAAAAAGGTTTATGTTTTTTTTAGATAATTTTGTTAAAGGTAATCTTATCTTATTGCAATTAATTAATCCAATTTTTTTAGCTAACCATTTTATTGGTATTGGGTTAGTTTCTATAAATAACATTTTATTTAATGCGCTCAACTTATGATGTATTTTTCTAGCTTTTTTAAAATTATTATTTATTGCATATTTACACATTTTAGACATTTGGTAAGGATTTATATTAGCTGTTACTGATATTACAGCTTTTCCTCCTAATTTAATAAAATCTAATGCTGTAATGTCATCTCCGCTAATTAATAAAAAATTTTTATTCACAAATGATTTTATACTATTTACTCTGGATAAGTCTCCACTTGCTTCTTTTATTCCTATTATATTTTCTATTTTAGAAAGCTTTATAACAGTTTCAGACAATAAATCTGATCCAGTTCGTTGCGGTATGTTATATAGTATTTGTGGAATATTAGTATTCTCTGAAATTTTTTTAAAATGCTTAAACATTCCTTCTTGTGTTGGTTTATTATAGTATGGAACTACACTTAAGCATGCAGATATTCCAGAATTCTCTAATTTTTTTGTTAATTCTATTGATTCACTTGTAGAATTCGATCCTGTTCCAGCTATTATAGGTATTTTTTTTTTTGCGTACTTTACTGTTTTTATAATTACATTATAGTGTTCATCTTGAGTAAGAGTTGCAGATTCACCAGTAGTACCAACAGATACTATAGCTTTAGTATTGTTTTTAATATGGTAATTTACTAGTTTTTTTAGGTCTTTATAGCAAATATCTCCATTAATTTTCATAGGAGTTATTAAGGCAACAATGCTTCCATTAAACATATAAATTCTCTCTTTCAGCAGAACATATTTTTATGAAAAAAATGTAGTTTTAAATATATTTAAGATGTTTTAAATAGCGATTTATACTATTTTGTATAAGTTTAATACAATTTTTGGATATTAATATAATAAAATACGTACATTATTTAAAAATATTATGAAAATATGTTCTTTTTATTTACTACATTGTGCTGTATTTCTTAATACGTGATCCATTATAACAATTGCTATCATAGCTTCTGCTATTGGAACAGCTCTAATTCCTACACATGGATCGTGTCTTCCTTTAACTATTATATTAGTATTTTGATTATGTTTGTTTATAGTTTTACCACTTATTTTAATACTAGATGTTGGTTTTAATGATATTGTTGTTATGATATTTTCTCCATTGCTAATTCCCCCTAAAATTCCTCCTGCATGATTAGATTTAAATCCATTTTTGCACATTTCGTCTCTATTATATGAGCCTTTTTGAAATGATACTTTAGAACCATCTCCTATTTCTACTGATTTAACAGCATTTATACCCATTAAAGCATGTGATAAGTCTGCATCTAATTTGTCAAATACTGGCTGACCTAACCCAGCTGGAACGTTTTCGGAGATTATTGTTATTTTGGCTCCAATAGAATTTCCTTCTTTTTTTATATTTTTTATAATAGTTTTAATTTTATCAATTTTATTTGGATCTCCACAAAAAAATGGGTTTTTTTCAACAGTTTTCCAATCTTTAATATTGCAGGACAATTCTCCTATTTGTTTTAAATATCCTCTTATTTTAATGTTATGTTTTATAGATAGATATTTTTTTGCAAACGCTCCAGCTGCAACTCTCATACACGTTTCTCTAGCAGAAGATCTCCCTCCTCCTCTATAATCTCTAATTCCATATTTTTTTTGATATGTATAATCTGCATGTCCTGGTCTATATATATTTTTTATTGAATCATAATCTTTTTCTCTTTGATCTTTGTTATATATAATTAGACCTATGCTAGTACCTGTAGTTTTACCATTCAGCATTCCTGAAAGTATTTTAATTTTATCTTTTTCTTGTCTTTGAGTAGTATATCTTGAACTACCTGGTCTCCTTCTATTTAATTCAGATTGTATATATTTTTCTGAAATTTTTATTCTTGGAGGCATTCCATCTATTATGCATCCTAAAGAATGACCATGGGATTCTCCATATGTTGTAACGCAAAATATTTTTCCTATTGTATTTCCAGACATTATCACTCTCATTAAATATGTTTAACATAAATTTATTTAGATATTATATACATAATTTGTTAGTTTAAGTAATTTTTTTATTTTATAAAAAATATATATTTTTTATGTAAAATACTTTTATAATTGTAATATTATATAATTAACCAATTATTTTTTATTATATCTTTAAGAAATCTATGAGTTCAAAAAAGTTTATTTCTTCAAATGATTTATGTCTTTTTAGAAAATCGTTTGTAAACATTAAAAAAGTAGTTCAAGATAATATTTTTTATCATAAAAAAATGGTTTTTCATAAAAAAAAAATTGATAAGAAAAAATGTTTTGAAAAAGATTTTCATAAACATTTCTTCTCTGATGGGAAGTTGAATGTAAATCTATCATACAAACCAATTAGATATGTGAGGTCAAATCGTTTTATAAAAAAATTAAAAGAGCTTAAAATAGGAAATTTTTTTCCCGAAATTATTTTAGACGTTCATGGTATGAATATATTAGAAACTAAGATGGAATTAGCTAATTTATTTACTATTTGTTATAAAAAAAAAATTTCTTACATAAGTATAATTCATGGTCATGGGAAAGAAATCCTAAAAGACAAGATACCTTTGTGGCTTTCTAACCATCCAGATATTGTTGCTTTTCATGAATCTCCAAGATTTTTTGGCAAAAGTGCATCTATTTTTGTAATAATAGAAATTTAGTATAATAATGTAATAAAGTTATTACAATTGTTTTTATTTAAATTTTTATAAATATATCTTTATTATGTTATAACTATTTTTAAAAAAAATATTGTGAA
Source organism: Buchnera aphidicola (Chaitoregma tattakana) (assembly GCF_039370165.1). NCBI lineage: Bacteria > Pseudomonadati > Pseudomonadota > Gammaproteobacteria > Enterobacterales > Erwiniaceae > Buchnera > Buchnera aphidicola. The sequence continues at coordinate 77,615 of NZ_CP134991.1, forward strand.
ACTGTTTATATATTGTCTTATAAAAAATTATAGTATATTTAAGAACATTATGAATACTTAGAAAGATTTTAAACTTTTATAAATATTTAAATTTTTTAATTTTAAAATGAGGATTTTCAAATGTATGATAAAAAGTTAAAGATAGCTATACAAAAATCTGGAAGATTGAGTAAAGATTCCAGAAAATTGTTACACAATTGTGATATAAAAGTTAATTTTCAAAAGAATAAATTAATATCTTTTTCGGAAAACATGCCAATTGATGTTATGTGTGTTCGTGATGATGATATACCAGGTTTAGTGATAGATGGAATAGTAGATTTGGGTATTGTTGGAAGAAATGTTTTGGAAGAAGAGGTGTTAAAGAGAACATTCAAACTTGAAAAAATTTCTTTTAAAATATTGAAACATTTAGATTTTGGTGTTTGTAGATTATCTATAGGTATACCTACAGAAAAGAAATATAGTGGTATATCATGTTTAAATAAATTGAGAATAGCTACTTCTTATCCTTATATATTAAAAAAATATTTTGATAAGAAAAATATATCTTTTAAACTATGCAAGTTAAATGGATCTGTAGAAGTAGCTATTCGAGCTGGGTTAGCTGATGCTATTTTTGATTTAGTATCTACAGGTGAAGCTTTAGTTTCTAATGGATTAAAAGAGGTTAAAGTAATACATAATTCGAGCGCTTGTATTATATCAAATGGTTATAATACAAGTGTATTTAAAAGAGATATAGTCAATACATTTATATCTAGGATAAATGGTGTTGTAAAAGCTAGAGAATCTAAATATATTATGTTAAGAATATCTGCGTCTAAAATTAATGATGTAGTTAGACTATTTCCCTTTTCTTCTAAACCTACTATATATCAGTTATCTGGAAAAAATAGTATAGTTGCTATTCATATTGTAAGTAGAGAGTCAATATTTTGGAAAACTATGGAAAAATTAAAAAATCTTGGAGCTAAATCTATATTAGTGCTTCCTATTGAAAAAATGCTGGAGTAATTTATTAATGAATATTGATATAAATATATACTATTGGGATAAGATGAGTGATTTAGAAAAAAAAAATGTTTTAGTTAGGCCTTCTTTTTCATATTCTAAAAAGGTTAAAAGAGATGTTAAAAAAATTTTAAATAATGTAAAAAAATCTGGAGATTTAGCAGTACATAAATACAACTTTTTATTAGATAAAATTAAATTGACTGAAATAAAGATAAATTGTGATAAAATTAAAGAAGAAGATATTTTAGTAAGCAAAATGTTTAAAAAATCTATTTTACATGCTAAAAAAAATATAGAAAAATTTCATAATTTACAAAAAAGGTATAAAAAAACATCTATTTTAATAGAACATGGAATTAATTGTAGATATATAGAAAAGCCAATATCTAATGTTGGAATTTATATACCAAAGGGAGTTAGATCAAATCTGTTTTCTACAATGTTAATGCTGTGTATACCAGCTAAAATTGCAGGATGTAAAAACATAGTTGTTTGTTCACCTCCTAGTATTAGTAACGAGTTATTATATACTGCTAAAATTTGTAATATTAAAAATGTATTTCAAGTTGGAGGTGCACAAGCAATTGCAGCTATGGCTTTTGGAACTAATTCTATCGCAAAAGTAGATAAAATTTTTGGTCCTGGCAATTTTTATGTTACAGAAGCTAAAAATCAAGTTAGTAAAATGAATTTAGGAGTAAGTATTGATATGTTAGCAGGTCCGTCTGAACTAGTTATAATTGCAGATAAGTATTCTAATGCAGGATTTATAGCTTCTGATCTAATAGCACAATTAGAACATGGAAAAGATTCTCATACTATTCTTTTATCAAATAGTATTAGTCTTATTAAAAAAGTTTATAAAGAAATTAATTTACAAATATTGGATTTACCAAGGAAGGCTATTGTCAAAGCATCTTTATTAAATAGTAAGTTTATTTTTTCAAAAGATTTGCTGAAATGTATACATATTTCTAATATTTATGCTCCTGAGCATTTATCTATATATTCTGAAAATTATAATGTTTTATTAAAGTATGTAGAAAATGCTGGTTCTATATTTTTAGGGTCTTGGTCGGCTGTAGCTATTGGAGATTATTGTTCTGGCACAAATCATGTTTTACCTACATATGGATACGCTTCTTCTGTTTCTGGGATTGGATTGAAAGATTTTATAAAAAATATTACAATTCAAGAATTAACATGTAAAGGATTTTTAAAAGTTTCTAATACTGTAGAAATTTTGTCTAATTCAGAAGGTCTAGATGGTCATGAAAGGTCTATTAAAATTCGAAATAAATATTTAAAGGAAACCAAAAATTTTGAACTTCAAAAAACTAGTAAAATTTGATTTTGATAAATTTGTTCCATATAAATCTGCAAGGAATATGTGTGTAAAAGGAGACATTTGGCTTAATGCAAATGAATCACCTTTTAGAAAACAGTTTATTACTATTAGCAAAAATTTGAATAGATATCCAGATCCACAACCTAAAAATATAATTTTTAAATATGCTAAATATGCAGGTATAAAAGTAGATAATATTTTAATAAGTAGAGGAATAGACGAATCTATTGAACTAATTACAAAAATTTTTTGTAAGCCATTTTTAGATAAAATAATGTATTTTCCACCTACTTATGATATGTATAGAATATCTTCAGAAATTTTTAATGTACAATCTATTAAAGTGTTTATAAAAGATTATAATGATTTTGATTATAATATTATTAAAAAAAATTTAAAATTTTTAAAGTTAATATATATATGTAGACCAAATAATCCTACTGGAGATATTATGCCTGAAGAAGTTTTAATAAATATATTAAATATTTCTTGTAACAACTCTTTAGTAATAGTAGATGAGGCATATATAGAATTTTGTTTATATAAAAGCGTGATTAACTTAATAGAAAAGTATCCTAATTTAATAGTTCTTAGAACTATGTCTAAAGCATTTGGATTAGCTGGGGCTAGATGTGGGTTTTCTATAGCAAATAGTAAAATTATAAAAATTTTAAAAACATTTATAGCGCCTTATCCAATTCCTTCTCCTGTTTGTAATATAGTAGAGAAATCACTTAGATCTAGTTATATAGAGTTTATTAAAAAAGCGGTGTTAGAAATAAATAATAATAAGAATTGGTTATTTAAGAAATTGAAACGCATAAAATGTATAAAAAAGGTCTTTAAAACTTATGCTAATTACATTTTAATAAAATGTTTTCATTCAAAACACGTTTTAAAAAAAACAAATTGCAGTGGAATTATTTTGAGAGACCAAAGTGAAAAATTAAATTTAGAAAATTGTATCAGAATTTCTGTAGGAACAAAACTAGAATGTAAAAAATTAATTTGTCAGTTAAAAAAAATTTCTTGCAAAACTAGTAGTATAATTTAATTGAGAGTATGTTACTTTATGAAAAATAAATTTTTATTTATAGATAGAGATGGAACTATAATTGATGAGCCTGCTGTAGATTTTAAGGTAGATTCATTTAATAAGCTAAAGTTTAAAAAAAATGTATTTTCGTCTCTATTAAATTTAAAAAATCATAATTATAAATTTGTTATGATTACAAATCAAGATGGGTTAGGAACAAAAGAGTTTCCTAATAGTAAATTTTATTTAATACAAAATTTTATTATAGATGTTTTTCTTTCTCAAGAAATAAAATTTTGCGAAATTTTAATTTGTCCTCATTACATTTCTGACAATTGTAAATGTAGAAAGCCTAAAACTGAAATGTTAATTCCAATTTTCAAAAAATATAATGTAGACATGGAGAATAGTTTTGTTATAGGAGATAGAGAAACGGACATAAAATTAGCAGAAAATATTGGTATTCAAGGAATATTGTATGGTAAAAAACATTATGATTGGAATAAAATAGAAAAAAAAATAATAAATAATAATAATTTTATAATTATAAGAAGAAAAACCAAAGAAACTAAAGTAAAAGTAACACTTAATTTAGAAAAATATATTGACAGTAATATAAACACTGGAATAAAATTTTTTGATCATATGCTATGTCAGTTTGCTTTTCATTCTAGAATTTTTTTGAAAATAAAATCTGTAGGAGATATATGTGTAGATGATCATCATACCGTTGAAGATGTAGCAATAACTCTAGGGCAAGCTCTTTTCAAAACTATACAGAAAAGAGTTGGAATTAATAGATTTGGTTTTGGTATAGTTCCTATGGATGAAAGCATTTCTAGATGTGTGTTAGACATTTCAGGAAGACCATATATACATTTTATATCTAATTTAAACAATGTATTTTTAGGAAATTTTAATCTTAATATGGTAAAACATTTTTTTTCTTCTTTGAGTTATTCTATGAGGAGTACTATACATATAAAATCTAATGGAGAAAATGATCATCATATATGTGAAAGTATTTTTAAGTCTTTTGGGGTTGCTTTTCGTAATGCAATATTTATAACTTCTAATATCGTGCAAAGTTCTAAAGGGGTATTACTGTGATTAGAGACATAGTGATAGTAAATACAGGATCTTCTAACATATCCTCCTTAAAACTTGCTATTAACAGATTAGGATATAATGTTTTAGTTTCAGATAATTTAAAAAAAATTAGAAATTCTAAAAAATTATTTTTGCCTGGTATTGGTAACGCTCACCGTGTAATGAATTTTATAAAAAAAAAAAAACTTGAAAAGACAATTGTAAATTATAAGAATCCTGTACTAGGAATTTGTTTAGGAATGCAGTTATTTGGAAAATATAGTGAAGAAGGAAAGGGTGGTTCTGTTACAAGTACTTTAAATATTATGAATAGCTCGTCTATGTTTATAAAATCTTATGGTTTACCAGTCCCGCATATAGGGTGGAATAGTATAGTTCATAATAATAATGTTTTGTTTAGAAATGTTCCACAAGGAGAAAGATTTTATTTTGTACATAGTTATGTAATACCTATAAATAAAAGTACTATTTCTAAAACTTTTTATGGGCAGTTTTTTAGTTCTGCAATTAAAGTACAAAATTTTTTTGGAGTGCAATTTCATCCAGAAAAATCAGGATTTTATGGATCAATTTTATTAAAAAACTTTTTACTGGTGTAAAAAATATGATAATTCCATCATTAGATATTTTAGATAATAATATAGTAAGATTATATAAAGGAAACTATAAACAAGTTAAATTTTATGATTATGATTTATTTAATTTAGCTGAAAAATATAAGTTAGGTGGCGCTAAAATACTTCATATAGTAGATTTGTCTGGTAGTAGAAATCCTAAAAATAGACAAATAAAATTAGTAGAAAAGATCATAAAAAAAATTGATTTACCAATACAAATAGGGGGTGGTATTAGAAGTATAAAAGAAATAGAAGATTTATTAGCATTAGGAGTTAGTAGAATAGTTATAGGTTCTTCAGCTGTCACTAATATTTATGAAACTAAAAAATGGTTCACAAAATATAGTAATAATTTAGTTCTTGCGGTAGATGTTGTTTATAGACAAAATACTTTTAGTGAAATAAAAATAAATGGGTGGGTTAAGAGCACTGGAAAAGATATGATTAAGTTAATATATGAGTATAAAAAAATAGGGTTAAAACATTTGTTGTGTACGGATATTAACAAAGATGGCACATTAGATGGACCAAATTTTAATTTATATAAAAATATTACTAGAAAATTCTATGATTTAAGAATACAAGCTTCCGGAGGTATAAGTTCAATAAAAGATATAGAGAATATTAAGTGTACTAATGTATCTTCTGTAATAGTGGGAAGAGCTTTATTAGAAAAAAGGTTTAATATTTCAGAGGCTATTGCATGTTGGCAAAAAGAATAATTCCTTGTTTAGACATAAAAAATGGTAATGTTGTTAAAGGTATAAAGTTCAGAAACCATAAAATAATTTGTGAAGATATATTTACTTTAGTAAAAAGATATATGAGCGAAAATGCTGATGAACTAGTTTTTTATGATATCACTGCATATACAGAAAATAAGGTTGCAAGTAAAAATTTAATATATAAAATTGCAGAAATTTTAAATTTACCATTTTGTGTAGCAGGTGGCATTAAGAGTGTTACTGATGCAAATATAATTCTTTCTAATGGAGCAGATAAAATTTCTATAAATTCTCCAGCTATAGATGATCCATGCTTGATAAGCAGACTGGCTGACAAATTTGGAAGTCAATGTGTGGTTGTTGGTATTGATTCTATTTTTGATGCTAAAAAAAAAAAATATTTTGTATTTAAGTATACTGGTGATTCTAAAAAAATTGTTAATACTAATTTATATACATTAGATTGGGTAAAAAAAGTACAAAAACTAGGTGCTGGAGAAATAGTTTTAAATGTAATCAATTTTGATGGGTTAAATCAAGGATATGATATAAAGCAATTGAACAAAATTAGAAAAATTTGTAAAATTCCTTTGATTGCTTCTAGTGGTGCAGGAACTTACAAACATTTTTATGACGTTTTTAATGAATCTAATGTAGATGGAGCTTTGGCTGCATCAGTTTTCCATAATAAAAAAATACATATTAACAAATTAAAAAAATTTTTGTTTAAAAAAGGTATAGAAGTTAGATTATGATTAGAAAAAGAGTTGTGTCATCTATTGATTGGAATAAAGTACATGGTATGATCCCCGTGGTAGTGCAAAATAATTTTTCTGGAAAAGTTTTAATGCTAGGATATATGAATCGTGAAGCTTTAAATATGACAATTAAAAAAAAAGTTATAACATTTTACTCTAGAGTAAAAAATAGATTGTGGACTAAAGGAGAAAAATCAGGAAATTATTTAAAAGTTTTAGACATTATTTTAGATTGTGACTTAGACAGTATATTAATTTTGTCAGATCCTATAGGAAAAACTTGTCATTTAAATAAAATTAGTTGTTTTGATTATAAACGTACTTGTTTTGACTTTTTATATAAACTTGAAGATATAATAGAAAAAAGAAAAAACTTTTTTAAAAATTCTTATACTCATAAATTATATAATAGTGGTATAGAAAGAATAGCGCAAAAAGTAGGAGAAGAAGCTATAGAAACTGTGTTATCTTCTTTAGGCAAAAATAATATTAGATTTATTGATGAAGTATCTGATCTTATATATCATTTATTAGTATTGATACATTATAAAGATTTAAATATGAAAAAAGTTATAAATAATTTGCTGAATAGGAATAAAGTTGATTAAAAAAAATATATTTCTTAATAAATTTGTTTTTGTTAACATTTTTTTACATAGGAAAATTTATATGCAAAAAAAAGATTTAGGTATTATAGGTATGTCAGTTATGGGTAAAAATTTATGTTTAAATTTAGAAAGAAATGGATATTTTGTATCTATATTTAATAGATCTTTTGAAAAATCTAAAAAAATTGTTATAGAAAATCCTAAAAAGAATATTTTTTGCTTTGATAATTTAAAAGAGTTTATTTTTTCTATAGAAAAACCTAGAAAAATTTTTTTAATGATAAAATCTGGCATAGCTACAGATCAAATAATTAATAATATTGTATCATATTTAGAAAAAGATGACATAATAATAGATTTAGGAAACTCGTTTTATAAAGATACTATAAGAAGAGAAAAACATTTAGAAACTTTAAATATAAAGTTTATAGGTGCTGGAATTTCTGGTGGAGAAATGGGGGCTTTATTAGGTCCATCAATAATGCCCGGCTGTAAAAAACATGTATATAATTTAGTTAAATCTATTTTTTTAAATATATCGGCAAAATATAGAGGATCTCCTTGCGTAGATTATATAGGACCTAATGGATCTGGGCACTATTTAAAAATGGTTCATAATGGTATAGAATATGGAGATATGCAAATTATATCTGAAGCTTATTTTATATTAAAAAATTTATTGAAAATTGATAACAAAAAAATTTCAGACATATTTGATAAATGGAACAAAGGAGAATTAAATAGTTATTTGATAGAAATTACGAAAAAAATTCTTTTAAAAAGAGATAAAAATGGAATGTATTTATTAGATTTAATTTCAGATGTTGCTAGAAATAAAGGCACTGGAAAATGGGTATGTCAGAATGCTTTAGACCTTGAAGCTCCTTTATCTTTAATAACAGAATCTGTATTATATAGATATATATCTTCTTTACAGGATGAAAGAAATAAAGCTTCTAAAATTTTATATGGTCCTAAAGGGTTACATATAATAAATAATAAAACAAATTTTATAGAAGATTTACGAAGATCTTTATATTTTAGTAAAATAATTTCTTATGCACAAGGTTTTTCTCAATTATATTTGATTTCTATAAAAAATAAATGGAATTTAAATTATGAAAATATTGCTAAAATATTTCGATCTGGATGTATTATTAGAGCAAAATTTTTAAATAATATTGTAAATGCGTATAAAAAAAATAAAGATTTAAAAAATTTATTATTAGATGAGTATTTTTCAGAAGTGCTGTGTAAGTATCAAAATTCTTTAAGAAATATTATATCTATATCAGTAAATAGCGGTCTGTCTATTCCTGCATTTTGTTCTGCAATTTCTTATTATGATAGTTATAGATCAAAAAAATTATCTTCTAACCTTATACAAGCACAAAGAGATTTTTTTGGATCTCATGGATATGAAAGAATAGATTCTTTAGGGACTTTTCATACTATTTGGATCTAATTTTTTTTACAAAATAATTTTTAAACATTTTAAAAATATTTTTTAGCTGTAAAAATATGAATAAAATTGTAGCTATAAAAATTATTTTATTTGTTTAAAAATTATGTTTATTATAATTATTATGTGAATATTACAATATGAAAAAAAAAATTTTGGTAACTTGCGCCTTACCTTATGCAAATGGTCCTATACATATAGGTCATTTATTAGAACACATTCAAGCTGATATTTTTGTAAGATATCAAAAAATGAAAAAAAATGATGTGTGGTTTATATGTGCAGATGATGCCCATGGTACTGCTATAATGTTAAAAGCACAAGAAAAAAATATTTCCGAGGAATTTTTAATAAAAACTGTTTTGGAAGATCATAAAAAAGATTTTTACAATTTTGATATATCACATGACATATATCATTCTACACATTCTAAAGAAAATTTAAGATTTGTTTTAAAAGTTTTTGATATATTGAAGACAAAAAAAATGATTTCAGAAAAATTTGTTAATCAATTTTTTGATGAAAGCAGTAAAATGTTTTTACCTGACAGGTATATAAATGGCACATGTCCTGTTTGTAATAGTAGTAGTGAATTTGGTGATAGTTGCACATCATGTGGATCGTTTTATTCAGTTTTAGAATTAATAAATCCTATTTCTGTTGTTTCTGGTAATGTTCCGATTCTAAAAAGAACTTTACAAGTGTTTTTTAATATTTCTCTTTTTGAAAATAAAATAAAAAAAATGCTACTTTCTAATGTCTTAGAAAAAGATGTTTCTAAAAAAGTTGTAGAATGGTTTGAAATAGGTTTAAGGGATTGGAATATATCTAGAGATTATCCATATTTCGGTTTTAAAATACCAGGATATAAAAAAAAATATTTTTATGTATGGTTAGATGCTCCAATAGGATATATTAGTACATTTAAAAAGTTGTGTTCAGAAAGAAATATAAATTTTAATGAATTTTGGGATGAAAATAGTAATACTAAACTGTATCATTTTATAGGTAAGGATATAATTTATTTTCATAGCATATTTTGGCCTGCTATATTAAATGCGATATCTTTTAGAAAACCTACTAAAATATATGTACATGGTTATGTTAAGATTAACGATAGAAAAATGTCTAAATCTACAAAACATTTAATAACTGCTAAAAATTGGTATAAAAATTTTGATTCTGATAGTTTAAGATATTATTATGCATCTAAAATTTCTAATAATATAGAAGACATTAACATTAATGCAAAAGATTTTGTGAATAGTATTAATTCAGGATTAGTAAATAAAATAATAAATTTAGCTACTCGTAATGCTAGTTTTATAAACAAATATTTTCATGGTATGTTATATAAAAAAGCTTCTAACATATTAGAGTATAGAAATTTTTTAAATAAATTTAATAAAATTAATTTATTTTTTAAAAATATGAAATATAGAGATGTAATTTCTGAAATTTTAAAAATTTCTAATTTTGCAAATTCTTATATTAATGATAAAGCTCCTTGGCGTTTTATACAATATAAAAATATGAACTATGTACAAGATGTTTGTTCTACTGGAATAAATTTTTTTAGAATAATAATGACATATATGAAACCTATATTACCAAAATTGTCAAATAGAGTAGAATATTTTCTAAATTCGAAATTAGATTTTAAAAATCTAGCACAACCATTGTTTGATCATAAAATTAATAATGTAAAATTTTTATATAAAAGAGTAAAAATTAAAGATTTTTATAAACTTATTTAAATATAGTATTTTTTTTATATATTATTTTTCCATGATAATTTCCAACATTTCTTTTTAATAGTTTTTTTGTTAACTACTATGAAAAGACCTATAGCAGATATAAATGTTGTATTGTAAAATAGCAATGGGATTTTATTTTTATATAAACTTGATATCTTTAGTTCCTTCCATATTTTTTTTATTTTACAGGATTTGTTTCTTTGGTCAATTTTTATAATACCTTGAAATTGAAATCTTATATTTATTAAATCAGTTTTTTTAGGATGTGGTATTTTCATACCATGTTTATTTATTTCTAATTTGCCTAGATTATTAGGAAGAGTTATTTTTTTGAAAGGATAATGACAAAAAATTATAGTGTTTTTTAGTTCCGGTGCAATTTTTGTGTAAATTATAATATTTTTATATTTTTGTATTTTATGTTTTTTAAAATTTATTTTAGAAGATTTATGTTCTTTACACAAAATAAAATCTTTATATATCTGATATACTTTTTTGTATGATATAAATTTTTTTATTAGAGTATATATCCATTTTCTAATTATTAGTATTCCTACTTCTATAGGATACATTTTTATTTTATCTATTTGTATCTTGGTATTATCTATTTTGCACATTTTTAATATTGGTTTTATAAAAAAATGTATTACTTTTTCATTTTTTTGACATATTAGTGATGTTCTATAAAAATTTTTTGAAAAATTAGGCCATTTTTTTTCTATTATAGGTATTATTTTGAGTCTAATAAAATTTCTTTCAAATTTTATATTTGAGTTACTAGTATCACTTATCCATTTAAGTTTTTTTTCTACAGCCCATTTTTTAATTTTTTTTTTCTGTATTGATATTAATGGTCGTATTAATAGTTGTTTGTTATGTCCAAATTTTATAGCTTCTTTAATGCTAGATAATCCGTTAGGTCCGCTTCCTCTTTTGAGTGCTAATAGTAAAGTTTCGCATTGATCATTTAAATGATGTCCTGTAACAGCAATTTCGTTATCTAATAAATTGTTTTTAATAATTTTATATCTTTCTTCTCTTAATGAATGTTCTATATTTTTTTTATATATAGTTTTTATTTTTTGTGTAATAAACCCGATTTTATTTTTTTTACATTCTTTATAACAATGATTTTTCCAATTGTTTGCATTTTTGTTCATATTATGATTTATATGTATTGCTCTAATTTTTATTAATTTTATTTTTTTTTTTAATTCTATTAATTGATATAATAGAACAGTAGAATCTAAACCACCACTGTATGCAACTAATATTTTTTGTTTTTTATGAATATATTTCAAAATATTATGTATTAATAATTTTTTTTGCATTATATATTTTTATTTTTAAAAAAATTACGTCCGAGTGGATTCGAACCACTGACATCCATCATGTCATAATGGCACTCTAACCTACTGAGTTACGGACGTAAAATATTATCTATATAGATAATAATGTATAAATAATATTTTTTCAATATTGTATAATATTTTTTTTTAAAATATAAATTTACTATTTTTTTTATTAAAAATGTTTAATATAGATATTATTTATATATTATTATTTTTTTTTAAAATAAGATAATGAATCTTACATTTATAGTGGAAGTTGCATTACATATACCAATAAGTAAGACTTTTTTATATTTTTATAATACGGAAAACTATCCTTTAATAGGTTCTAGAGTTTTAGTAAACTTTAATAATAATAATATTATAGGAATAGTTTTATCTTATAAATTATATAGAAATAAAAAGTTAGATTTAAAATTAAAGTATGTTTCTTATGCAATAGACAACAAATCTATTTTTAGTAAACCTATATGGAATACAATGTTAAAATGTTCTAAATATTATTCATGCTCTATGAATTTTATTATTTTTTTTGGCATGCCTAATTTTTTAAAAAGTATAAGTGTGTTAAAATTTAAACAAAAATATGTTTGGTCAATAACTACATATGGTAAAAATATAGATATTAAGTTGCTTAAAAAATGTAAAAAACAAATTTCTGCTTTGCATTTGTTAAAAAGAAAAGACTTGTTTAAAACTGAATATAAAAAATATAATTTGTCTGACTATGTTTTCTGTGAGCTGTTAAAAAAAAAAATATGTAAAAAAAAGTATATTTTTTATAAATATAGTTATACAAATTATTTTGCAAAAAATTTTGTAATTCATATAAAAAATAAAAACTCTTATATGAAAAAAATTATGTATATAATTAAAAGTTTAAAAAAGTTTAATGTATTTTTGATAACTAATATGCTTTTTTATCAAAAAATGAAATATTATGCTATTTTATTTTCAAAAATTTTAAATAGTGGTTTAAAGGTTTTATTAATGGTCTCTAATGTTTTTATACTAAACAAGATAAAACAAGAAATTAGAGGGCAAATTATGTTTCCTATATTTTCTTATCATTCTAAATTGCCTGAAAGTCACAAATTTTTTTGTTGGAAAATATTTAGTAAAAATGATGCAATTTTAATAATTTCTACAAAAATAGGTATATTTGTGCCAATTTCAAATTTAGGTATTATTATATTAGATGAAGAAAATAGTACGTATTATAAAGTTTTAGGAAGATGGATGTTTAATGTTAGAAGTGTTGCTATATTGAGAGCATACTATGAAAAAATCCCAATAATATTAGAATCTTCTGAGCCAGATTTAAATACATTATATAATGTATACAAAAATAAAATTAGAAGTATAGTATTATCTAATAAAATATCGGATTGTTATAAAAATTTGAAAAAGGTTTTGATAAATATAAATTATGAGAGATTTAGAGGTGTTTTTTCTATGTCTTTAATAAATATAATTCATACATTATTAAATAAAAATAAAAATGTATGTTTTATAACAGATAAAATGTCTTATATGTTTTTTTTTATAAAATGTATAAATTGTAATAATATATTAAAATGTAAGATTTGTAATCAGTTTTGTGAATATAAAATTTATGAAAATATAATTTTTTGTAGATTTTGTTTTTTTAGATACAACAATTTTTTTAGATGTATACAATGCGGCAGAAACAAATTTTGTTATAGTAAATGTAATACTTATTTTCTAACAAAAAATTTGAAATGTGTTTTTCCTAACATTCCTGTAATATTTTTGGAAGATAAAAATATTAAAGATGTTACAAAGTTTACTTCAAAATGTATTTTTATAGTGACGCAAAATTGTTTATATAAATATGAGCTAAAAAATATAAAAGTTTTAGTATTTCTTTATATAGATTATTATTTTTATTTTCCATATTTTAGGTCTATAGAAATTTTGTCTCAAATGTATTATAGTATAATAAGATTGTTTTTAAATTTTTCTAATAAACCTTTTACTATAATAATACAAACTAAGTTATGTGACAAATATTTATTTAAAAAATTTTTTTATTCTGGATATTCATCTTTTTCTAAACATTTGTTAAATAATAGAAAAGATTGCCAACTACCTCCTTTTAATTCTCATGCAATTATACGACTAGAAGGAAATAGTAAAACTGATATTTCAATATTATTAAATTATATTATAATTTTTTTAAAAACTTCGTCTTTTAGTAGTGTAAAAAATTTTTTTTTTATTAATTCTAATTATATATATTTAGAAAAATATAAAAAAAAATTTTACTCGAACATATTAATATCTCATTTAAATAAATATTTTTTAAGAAAAATTTTTAGAAAAACTTTTTGCAAATTTAAAAAATTTTTGTATTTAAAAAAAATTAGTTTAATATTTGATATAGATCAAATACAAATAATGTAATTTTTTTTATATTTTAACATTTTTTTTTAATAATATATTTTTTATATTTCAAAAAAAACATATAGGTATAATTTTATGATAAATATAGAAATAATAAATAAATTTAAAAAATCTGGATTAATATTTGAAATTACTAATGAATCTAGTTTAATAGAAGAGTTTAAAAAACATAATTCTATTACTTTATATTGTGGTTTTGATCCTACATCTGACAGTTTGCATTTAGGTCATATTTTGCCTATACTTTTTTTAAAAAAAATGTATGACTATGATAACAATATAATAATTTTAATAGGAGGAGCAACAAGTTTAATAGGAGATCCAAGTTTTAAAGATAAAGAGAGAGAGTTATATTCTCATGATATTATGCGTAATAATCAAAAAAAGTTAAAAAAACAAATATTGTTAATATTAAAAAAAAATTTTTCTAAAAAAGATGTTATTGTATTAAACAATTATGTGTGGTTTTCTAATATTAATATTATTAATTTTCTTAGAGATGTTGGAAAACATTTTTCTATTAATCAAATGATAAATAGATCTTCTGTAATTGATAGAATAAATAGATCAGATTTAGGAATGTCTTTTACAGAATTTTCTTATAGTCTTTTACAAGCATATGATTTTTCTTATTTGTATAAAAATTATAATACTATTTTACAAATAGGAGGATCAGATCAATGGGGAAATATTGTCTCAGGTATTACTTTAACAAAAAAATTGTATAACAAGAAAGTGTTTGGAATAACAATACCGTTATTAATAAATAAAAATGGGAAAAAATTTGGAAAAAGTGAAAAAGGTACTATATGGTTAGATAATAAAAAAACGTCCGTATATGATTTCTATCAATTTTGGTTGAATATTACAGATGTTGAATTAAAATATTTTATAAAAATTTTTTCTTTTTTAGGTATTATAGAAAAAAAGTTATATAAAGAGAATGTAGTTGTTGACATTATTAAAAACAAACAAATTGTAGCAGATTCTGTAACTAAATTTGTACATGGAAAAAAATTTTTATATATTGTTAAGAAAATTTGTAATATATTATTTAATAATGATTTTTCTGATATACAAAAAAGTGATTTTAATTTTTTAACTAAAAAATATGTAGGGTTACCTGTAATTTTAGTTAAAAAACATGAAAAATTAATAAAAATATTATTAAAAGCATCTTTTTCTAAATCGTTAGGTAATTCTAAAAAAATGATTTTATCTGGAGCTATTAAAATAAATAATTTTGTTAAAAAAGATTGTGATTATATATTTAACGAATCAGATAAATTTTTTTCTAAATATTCTTTTTTATGTAAAGGTAAAAAAAATTTTTGTATATTGTATTGGGGATAATAATATTAATTTATATTAAAACTTTTACCACATCCACAAAAATTTTTAATTTTTTTGTTAACAAATTTAAATTTTTTATTAATTCCTTCTTTTACAAAATCTATTTTTGTATTTTCTAATATTTTTAAATGTGTTTTATGTATTAGTATAGTTATACCATGTTTTTCTAAAAAAAAACTTTTTTTATGTTCGTTATGTTTTTTCGATATTTCTACAAATTTCATTTTATATTCTAAACCAGCACATCCAGTTTTTTTTATATAAATTTCTAATATTTTATTTTTGAATTTGTTTTTTATTAAAAATTTTATTTGTTTTTCAGCTTTTTTTGTAAAATAAATTATTTGCATATTGTATTTTTTTAACTGTTTTAAAATTATAATTTCTATATATTATATAGTCTATTTGTTTAAATATTTTTTTAATTTATAATAATATTATATAGATTATGTAAATATTTGAAAGTTTTTTATAATGTTTTTTAAAATGTTACCAAATTTTATGAAAAAACCTGATTATATATTTTATATAAAATTTAAAAATAATTTATTTTATTAGTAAAAGTTAGTTAAGTAGTTTTTTAGGAGAAAGTTATGAAAAATTCAAAATTATTTATGTATTCTAAGAAAGAAATGTTTTCTTTACTATTTGTAGTTTTATTGTCTTTTTTAAGTTTTTTAATTCTAAAGCCATTTGTGTTTAGTTTTATTTGGTCATGCATGATAGTTATTTCTACTTGGCCTATTATGATTAAGTTACAAAAATTTTTTTTTAACAAACGATATTTTGCCATTATTGTGATGACTTTTCTTGTTTTTTTACTTATGTTAATGCCAATATTATTTTTTTTTAATGTTATCATATATAATTCTAAATCTTTTATTATGTCTTTGTTTTCTGAAGATTTCAAATTACCTCAGTTATTGTGTTTAAAAAACATACCTTTTATAGGTAAAAGAATATTTTTTAGTTATCAAAAGCTAAGCTTACATAATAGTACTAATTTTATAAAGTATCTTCAGCCATATATAGTAAAATTATCAGAACTTTTTTTAAGAAAAATTAGCTATTTTAGTTATTTAGTAGCACAGTTAAATTTTGTTTTAATTTTTAATATATTGTTATATTCAAATGGTGAAAAATTTGTAAATTTAGTAAAAAATATATCTTTACGTGTTTCTTCAAAATATGGTTATTCAATAGTATATCTTGTGGTAAGATCCATTAGAACAATATCTTTAGTAGTTCTAGTTACTACTTTCGTGCAGTCTTTATTTGGTTGGGTTGGTGTATTAATATCTAGAGTTCCATATTGTTCATTTTTTTTGTTTCTCATATTTTTATTTTGTTTTTTGCAACTAGGACCACTTCCAGTATTAATACCTCTTTCAATATGGTTGTTTATAAATAATAACTTTTTATTTGGAATTATTTTAGTATTTTGGAGTATTTTAATATGCATTTTAGACAATACTCTTAAACCAGCTTTGATACAGTTAGGAATGCGTCTTCCATTTTTTGTAATACTATTTGGAGTTATAGGTGGACTGTTAGCATTTGGAATTATAGGAGTTTTTATAGGTCCAATAATTTTGCTAATAATGTATAGATTAATATTACTATGGTTATATAACAGATCTACATATAATATTTTTTAAAATTAGTTTTTATAATTAATTAAAATTATATTTTTTATTTTTTATTGGTAGAAAGTAAATATTATAATTTTTATAAGTGGTATACGTTTTGCAATAATTAAAAGAAGCATTTTATAAAAATTATGCAGTATGTAGCGCATAAATTAAAATTGATAATTTATTGCTATTGTTTTATGTTTTTATAAATGTCTGTTAAATTTAATTTAAATAAAATGTTCAAAATAGTTTTTTTTATTTAAATTTTTTATAAAATTGTTATAGAGAGTAAAATTAAAAAGATGAAAGAACTAAGAATAAGTAAAATTGAAAAGTTAGTAACTCCTATAAAAGTTTATAATAGTTATAAACCAAGTAAAGATATTATAGAAAATATTCAAATTACTAGACATAATATTTCTAAAATAATAAATGGACAGGATAAAAGATTATTAGTAGTAATTGGACCATGTTCTATACACGATCATGATTCTGCCATTGAATATGCAAATAAGTTATTAGAAAAGAGAATAGAATATAAATCTAGATTAGAAATTGTCATGAGAACTTATTTTGAAAAGCCCAGAACAGTTGTTGGATGGAAAGGTTTAATTGTAGATCCATTTTTAGATGGTAGTTTAAAAATAAATGATGGATTAAAAATAGCAAGAAAGTTATTAGTAGAAATCAATGAAATCGGACTTCCTTCTGCTACAGAATTTTTAGACATGTCTATAGGTCAGTTTATATATGACTTAATAAGTTGGGGAGCTATAGGAGCGAGAACCACTGAAAGTCAAATACATAGAGAAATGGCTTCATGTTTGCCTTGTCCTATAGGTTTTAAAAACGGTACTGATGGTAATATCAAGATTGCTATAGATGCTATTAAGTCAGCTAAATCTAAACATTTGTTTTTAACTTCAGATAAATATGGAAAAAATTCAGTATATTATACTTTAGGTAATAATAATTTACATATAATTATGCGAGGAGGAATTAAACCTAACTATTACAAATTAGATATAGAAAAAGCTGTTTGCTTGTTAGAAAAGAATGATTTGCCTAAATATTTGATGGTAGATTTTAGTCATGCTAATTGTTTTAAAAATCATATTTTACAATTGAAAGTTGCTAAATCTATATGTAAACAAATTAAAAGAGGAAACGATTTTATTTTAGGTGTTATGATAGAAAGTTTTTTAAAAGAAGGATCTCAAAATGTTATAAATGATAGAGGCTTAACATATGGTCAATCTATTACTGATCCTTGTCTAAGTTGGAAAGATAGTGAAAAAATACTGGATATGCTTGCAAATTCTATAGAACATCGTTTTTGATAATAAGTACCAGTCTGGTTTACGGGGCTGGTACGAAAAATAATTTATAATGTTTTTTAATTCAAAACTAAATGAATGTTTTTTTATTATATTATAATAGTCAAATTAATTGTAATAGGTCATTTATATGTCATCAGTTATATTCAAAGGTTCAAAAAATAATAAAATAAAAAAAAATATTTTTGTAAAAGATATTTTGAAAGAAATAAATTTAGAAAAAAACGAATTTTGTATAGCTTATAGAATAAAAAATAAATTGTTTGACTTTCATGATACATTTAGAAACGGTACAAAGATTTTTATAATTACAAATAAAAATTACAAAGATTTTTTCAAAATTATACAAGTTTCGTGTATGCAGTTATTACATTATGCAGTTAAAACATTATGGCCTAATTCTAAATCTGCAAATTCAGTTTTATTAAAGGAAGGGTTTTATTGTGATTTTGAAATGGAAAAAAGTTTAAACAAAAATCGTTTAAGTTTAGTTTTTAATAAAATGAAAGAATTATGTAATAGAAAATACATTATAATAAAAAAAAAATTTACTGTAAATAGATTAATAAAAATTTTATATTCTTATAATGAATATTATCAAATAAAAATATTACATAATAGTTTTTTAAAAAAAAATGCATTAGTGAATGTTTACTTTCATAATAATTATTTTGTTTTTATACCTGGAATACAGGTTTATAATATTAAGTTTTACAAAAATTTTTTATTAACTAAATTTTCTGGTGTTTACTGGGACAAAAAAAACAATAATAAAATTTTACAAAGAATATATGGAGTTGCTTTTTCTACAAAAAAAGAGTTAGAAGATTATGTTGATAAAAATATTTATTTGTCCAAAATTGATCATAGAAAATTAGGAGCTACATTAGATTTATATCATATTGATGAACAGTCACCAGGTATGATATTTTGGCATAATAATGGTTTTACAATATTTGAGTTATTAAAAAATTTTCTTAGAAAAACTTTAGAAAATCATAATTATAAAGAAGTAATAACTCCAATAATAATGAATAAATCTGTATGGAAAAATAGTGGTCATTTTAAAAGTTATAAAAAACATATTTTTAATACTTTTTCTGAAAATAAAAATTATTGTATTAAACCAATGAATTGCCCGGGGCATATTAAAATATTTAATGAAAATATTAGATCTTATAAAGATTTACCATTTAAATTATCTGAGTTCGGAATATGTCATAGAAATGAATATTCAGGATCTTTACATGGATTAATGCGAGCAAGATCTTTTACTCAAGATGATGCTCATATTTTCTGTAGTAAAAAGCAAATAGAATTAGAGATTAGTAATTGCATTGATGTCACTTTTAGTATATATCGTATATTTAATTTTAAAATTATTAAAATATATTTTTCTACTAGACCAGAAAATAGTATTGGAGATGATAATACTTGGGACTTTGCGGAAAAAATATTAAAAAAAATTTTAAAGAATAAAAATATTGCTTTTTCTTTCAAGCATGGCAGTGGGGCTTTTTACGGACCAAAAATAGAATTTGTTCTGCAAGATCGTTTAGGAAGAAATTGGCAATGTGGTACTATTCAGTTAGATTTTTATATTGCTAAACGTTTAAAAGTTTTTTATATTAACAAAAGTAATATAAAAAGAAATCCTATTATAATACACAGAGCAATTTTAGGTTCACTTGAGAGGTTTATAGGTATATTATTAGAAGAATATAATGGTAATTTTCCATTATGGCTAACTCCAGTACAAATAGTAATCATGAGTATTTCTAACAAGAATAAAAATTATGTATTAAATATTTTTAATATGTTAAAAAAATATAATTTTAGAGTAATTTATGATATTAATAATATTACTATAAATGCTAAGATAAGAAAATATTCATCTATTAAAATTCCATATTTTTTAATATGTGGTGATAAAGAAGAAAAAAAAATGGATTTAACAGTTAGGAATATTAAAGGTAATGTTACAAAAAACGTTTTTTTAAAAGATTTTATAAAAATGATGTTAAAAAAAATACATTCTTATAGTTTTTGTTAAATACGAGGAAAATAGTATTAAATTTAAAAAAAAAAATAAATTTGCTTTGTCTAATAAAGTTAATAATGAAATAAGAGCAAATAAAGTTCGTTTGATAGGAGTTAAAGGAAATTTTATAGGGATAGTTAGTTTAGAAAGTGCTTTAATAGAAGCGAAAAATTGTAATTCTGATTTAGTTGAAATAAATCCTCATTCATCTCCACCTGTGTGCAGGATTATGAATTATGGTAAATTTTTATATGAAAAGAGTAAAAATTCAAAGTTGCAAAATAAAAATAAAAAAAAAATTCAAATAAAAGAAATAAAATTTAGACCAGTGACTTGCAAAGGAGATTATCAAGTTAAGTTAAAAAAAATAACAAAATTTTTATTATTAGGAAATAAAGTTAAAATTACTGTTAGATTTAGAGGTAGAGAAATGGCTCACAAAGAAATTGGTACTAATATGTTACTTAGAGTTAAAAAAGATTTATGTAACATTTCTACAGTAGATTTTTTTCCTAATAAAATTGAAGGAAGACAAATGATTATGTTATTGTCGCATAAAAAGAAGTAGATGTTTTTATTATAGTTTAAATGTTTTAGGAAAAAATTTATAATGCCAAAAATAAAAACTTTGAAAAGTGCATATAAAAGGTTTAAAAAAACTTCTTCTGGATTGTTTAAAAGAAAACAAAATAATTTACGGCATTTACTTACTAAAAAGGACAGTAGTTATAAACGAAATTTAGGGAAAAAAGTTATTGTGTCAAAACACGATAATAAGAGAATTAAATTGTTAGTACCATATATGTAATTTTTTTATCTTAATGTTTTATAAAATGGAGATTTCATGACTAGAATAAAACGTGGAGTTACTGCACGTGCTCGTCATAAAAAAATTTTAAAAAAAGCTAAGGGATATTATGGAGCAAGATCTAGAGTATATAGAGTTGCTAATCAAGCTGTTATTAAAGCATCTCAATATGCATACAGAGATAGACGGCAAAAAAAACGTCAATTTAGAAAATTATGGATATCTAGAATAAATGCAGAAAGTAGAATTTACAATGTCTCATATAGTAATTTTCTTTATGGATTAAAACTTTCTAATATTATAATAAATAGGAAAATTTTAGCAGAGCTAGCTGTTTCAGATAAAATTTTGTTTAAGACTTTAGTTAAAAAAGTAAAAAAAGTTTTATAGTTTTTTGTGTTTTTTTGTTTATTAGTTTTTTTTAATTAATATTAAAAAAGCTTCCTTATATTGGAAGCTTTTTTAATATTAATAATTTAATTTTTTTATATAAAAAATGGTATGAATAAAAAAAAAATATTTAAATTTTATAAAGTAGTTTTAAAAATTGTTGAAGATACAAAAGATTTGTATAATCTAAACAAATTAAAAAAGAAAATTTTAGGAAAAAAAGGTTATTTATCTTTTATGTTATCAAAATTAAAATTTTTACACAGTTTAAAAAAAAAAACTTTTGGAAAAGAATTGTATACTGCTTTTAATAGAATAAAAATGTGTATTAATTTAAAAGAGAAATACATTAGAAAAAAAAATTGTGAACAGGAGAATAATATAAAGTTTTTTGATATTTCTCTTCCAGGAAGAAAAATTCGTAAAGGTGCTATTCATCCTATTACTAATACTATACATGAAATAGAAAATTTTTTTTATAACATTGGATTTAAAATAGTAAGTGGGAATGAAATTGAAGATGAGTATTATAATTTTACAGCTTTAAATATACCTAAGACTCATCCTTCTAGAAATATACAAGATACATTTTGGATAGATAAAAAAACTTTGTTAAGAACCCAGACTTCAAATATACAAATACATGTAATGAAAAAGAGAAAATTACCTATTAAAATTATTTCTTTGGGAAAAGTTTACAGAAATGATAATGACATTAAACATACACCAATGTTTCATCAAATAGAAGGATTAATAGTTAATAAGAGTGTAAATTTTTCTAATCTAAAGTGGATAATACACAATTTTTTAAAAAATTTTTTTAATCATAATATATCAATAAGATTTCGCAGTTCATACTTTCCATTTACATCTCCTTCTGCTGAAGTAGATATTAAAGAAAAAAATGGAGACTGGTTAGAAATATTAGGATGCGGCATGGTTCATCCAAATGTTTTAAAGAATATGAAAATTAATTATAATGAGTACATTGGTTGTGCTTTTGGTATAGGTATTGAAAGGATAACAATGTTACGTTATGGAATATTAGATGTACGAAATTTTTTTGAAAATAATTTAAGTTTTTTAAATCAATTTAAATAATTAGGTATTGATATGAAGATTAGTACCAGATGGATTGCAGAATGGTCAGATTTTAAATTAGATGTTAATAGTACATGTAAAAGTTTGACTGATTTAGGTATTGAAGTAGAAAATTGTAGTAAAGTTAGTGTAAATATTAGTGATTTTTTTATTGGACAAATATTTTCTAAAGAAACTATTTTTATAAGAGGTAAAAAATTTTTTTTATATTATGTTCTTATAAAAAATAATGAAAAACTTAAAATTTATTCAACATATAAATGTTTGTTAGGCCAAAAATTTATTGTATCTAGATCTAAAATTTTTTTTTCTGAAAATGTTTATAAATATTTAAAAAAATATCACAGTTCTATTTCAGAAATTTTTTTTTGTTCGCCTTTTTCCTTAGGTATTTCGAATGTAAAAAATATTCCTATAAAATTAGATAGCTCTTTTGATTTTAATATGAATTTGTGCAAAAAATTTGTAGTATATGATAGCATAATTAAGTTAAATATTCCTTATAATAGAATAGAAGAGTTGAATGTTACTGGAATTTTAAGAGAAATATATGTTTATAAAAATATAAAATTCTCAAAGTTTAAAAAGAAATTTATAAAAAGCAGTAAAAATAAAAAACATACTAAAATATTTTTAGAAAAATCTATAAAAAACTATTGCTATTTAGGAAGAAAATTTACTGGTTTAGATATTAGCATTAAAACCCCATCATGGATTTGTGAAAGATTAAAAATTTTTAATATAAATAGTAATAACATATTATTTGATATTATTAACTATGTTTATTTAGAATTAGGAGAATCATTTCATGTTTTAGACTCAAATTGTATAAATAAAAAAATTTTTATCAAGGTATCGAAAAATTCTAAAATTTCAGATTCTTCTAATAATTATTTTTTTTTAAAAAAAAATAATATTATAATATGCAATAAAAAAGAGATATTAGTTTTTGGAAATAATTTTAATAGTAAATATTCTAATGTTAATGTAAAGACTAAAAATATATTTTTAGGTTCTTTATTTTTAGAAAACAATGTTTTTAATAATTATACAAAAAACAGTGTTTGTAGTAGAGAAATAAACTATTTTCATTATAGTAGTAACTATGATATGCAATTTTTTGCATTAAAATATATTACAAAAATAATTTTAAGAATTTGTGGAGGAACAGCGCATAGCATAATAAACATAGAGAATTTTGAAAAGCATAATAAAAATATAATTTTTTTAAAAAAAAAAAATATTAAAAGGATTATGGGATTAAGTTTTGTAGATAACAATGTTGAACAAATATTACATGTGCTAGGTTATAAATTTTTTAAACAAAAAATAGGTTGGAAAGTATTAGTTCCTGTATGGAAAAAAAACATTATAATAGAAGAAGATATTATTTCTGATATAGTTAGAGTATATGGGTTAGACAAAATCCCCGCTACCGCTCCATACGAAAAATGTAATATTACTTACAAAAATTTTCATAATAATAATTTCATAAAGGACATAAAAAATTTATTAGTTAGTATTGGATATTACGAAGTATTAAATTATAGTTTTATAGATAATACTTTTGATAAAATGTTTACAAAAAATATTAATAACATAAAAATACTAAATCCAATTTCTAAAAATATGTCTACAATGCGCTCTTCTTTACTCCCTGGATTATTAAAAAACTTTATTTTTAATAATAATAGACAACATGATAATATCAAAATTTTTGAATTAGGATTGTGTTATTTTAAAAATTTTAAATCATATTTAGGAATTTCTGAAAAAATGTTTTTATCTTGTTTACTTGTTGGAAATACAAATTTCAATTGGGATGAAAAAACAAGAAAAGTAGATTTTTATGACATTAAAGGAGACTTAGAATATATAACAGAAAATTTAAGATTACATAATAATATTAGATTTGTGAATAAAAAAATTATGGGACTTGAAAAAAATGTTAGTGCATACATATTTTTAGAAAAAAAACTTATTGGAAAAATAGGAAAATTAGATTTACAAATTTTAAAAAAAAATAATTTTAATAGAAACGTTGATATTTTTTTGTTTGAAATATGTTTAGAAGATTTTTGTAAATTAGATATATATAATATCAAAAAAATTTCAGGATATCCTAGTATTGTTAGAGATGTTTCTATTATAGTTAATAATTTTATTAAATATGATGATTTATTAAAATTTTGTAAACAGATATTTTTTAAATATTTAGTAGATATATATATTTTCGATTTTTATAATGGTCCTAATTTATCTTATGGAAAAAAAAGTATATCTATAAGATTAACTTTTCAAAGTATTAATAAAACTTTAAAAGAAAATTATATAGATAAAATTTTTGTTAATAACATTAAATTATTAAAGAAGAAATTTGGTGCCATTGTAAAAAACAGATAATTTACTTTATTTTTTTTATATATTAAAAATGTTGTTAATTAAATTAACAACATGTTTTTTAAATTGTTATTTCTTAATATTTATACTATATTTTTCAATATAATAATTTTGTTAAATTGATAATTCGTTTTTTTTAAAAGTAATATTCTATTATTTTTAATATTTTTATTTTTGTCATTTATAAAAATTTTTTTAAATAAAATATTTATTACTTTACATATTATATTTATATGTTCAAATATATTTTTATATTCACCATTTTCCAACATATTTTTTACATTTTTTCTAAATATAATTAGTAAATTATATAATTTGTTTTCTATTTGGTTATTTATAAATTTTTTAAATATTTTTTTTAACTTAATTTGTTTATTTTTTTTTAGTATGTTTTTTATTCTTTTACAAGTATTTTTAAAAATTTTAATATTTTTATAATTTGTAATTTCTAATGAATGTAAATATATTTTTATAGGAATTATCTTAAATATTTTTATAGAAGATGAAAGAATATAATTTTCAAAATTGTATTTTTTAAAAAATGCTATTATTCTTTTATAAAAATATAAGACTATTCTAGTTTCTATTGTTTTTGAGATATCTTTTTTTTTATACGTAAAAATAGAAATTTTTATTAATTCTAATATATTTATTTGAAATTTATTTTCTAACAAAATACGTATTATTCCTATTGCATTCTTTCTTATGTAAAATGGGTCATTTTTACCAAAAGGTTGTTCGCCCGATATAAATAGACCTACTATAGTATCTATTCTATCTGATATAGATATAGCAGATGATAGATTATTTTTAGATATTTTAGAATTATAATTTAATGGATAGTATTGTTCTTTAATAGAGTTAGCTATTTCTATAGTTTTGCCTTCTGCTAATGCATATTTCATTCCTATATATCCTTGCATGCTAGGAAATTCAAAAACTATGTTTGTCAAAAGATCACATTTAGAAAGTAAAGATGCTTGTATAATGTCTTTTTCATTTATTTTAATTGTTTTTCCAATCCAACATGCAACTTTTTTTATTCTAATAGTTTTTTCAAAAAATGTGCCAAGTTTATAATGAAAAATATGTTTTTTTAACTTTTTTAAATTATTTATCAATTCATTTTTTCGATCTAGTTTTAAAAAAAATTTTATATCAGTTAATTTTTCATTAATTATTCTTTCATTATCTGATATTATTCTTTTTGGATTTATAGATTTTATGTTTGATATTATTACAAAATTTCTTGTAATTTCTTTTGTTTTTGAATATATTGAAAAACATTTTTGTATATTCTCTATTACATATTTTATTAATTTACTTGGTATTTTTAAAAATTTTTTTTTAAATCTACCTATATATATTTGTGGCCATTCTGTCATAAAATTTATTTCTTCTATTAAACTTTCATTTTTTTTTATTATTCCTTTTATTTTTTTTATTTTATTTTTTATACTTTCTAATATTTTATTCTTTCTTTCATTAAAACTTATTATTACTTTACCAACTTTTTTGATTTTTTTTTTATATTCAGATGCATTTTTTATGTGTATTTTTTTATTATTTGTCATAAAAAAGTGGCCAAAAGTATAATTTTTTGAATGAATTTTTAAAACTTCTATATTCATATTTTCATATTCTAGCATACACAGTATGTTTCTAATTGGTCGTATGAATTTTATTTGCATTTTGTTCCAATGCATAGGCTTTTTAATATACATATTTTTTATTGATACTAAAATTGCAAATTTTAAATCATTATGTAGATTTTTAGAAAAATTTAATATTTTTTTTTTTTTTGTGTTATTTTTTTTAATAAAATTTTTAATATATTTATTATTGTAAAATATATTTTTTATTTCTATAATTAATCTTCTAGATGTTGCATGCCAATTAATTTTTTCGTATTTTATAGATTTTTTTTGTATCTGAGTTTTTATATTTTTGTATAGAGATTTTATAGTTTGCATCAAACTTTTAGGAGGCATTTCTTCTGTAATTATCTCTAGTACTAGTTTTTTTTTCAAATTTAATTTTTCCTTTAATTATGTTTTTCATTTAACATTTTGTTAATGTATGTTTTTGCTATAAGTTTAGACAATTTTCTAAATCTTCTTATATAGTTATGTCTTTCTATTATAGATAAACATTTTTTAGTGTCTAAGAGATTAAATTGATGTATGGATGTTAACATATGTTCGTAAGAAGGATAGATCAGTGGCATATTTAAGCAAATTAACCTTTTTGATTCTTTCATATTTTTTTTGAAAAAATAAAATATTTCCTTGACATTGATTTCTTTTAGATTATAATAACTTTGCTCAATTTCATTTTGTAAAAATAAATTTTTATATTTGACTTTTTTAAAATTTTCCTTACTCCATATTAATTCATATATATTTTTTTGATTTTGAATATGCATAGCAATTCTTTCTAAACCATAAGTTATTTCTACTGTAGAGGGGTTACAATCTAAACTGGCTACTTTTTGAAAATATGTAAATTGAGTCACTTCCATTCCATTTATTCTAACTTCCCACCCTATTCCTGATGCTCCTATAGTTTTATTTTCCCAATTATCTTCTACAAATTTTATATCTTCTTTTTTTATGTCTACTTTTAATTTTTTTAAAGAATTTATGTATGTACTTTGTATATTTATAGGAGGGGGACTTATTACAACTTGTAATTGATAATAATGCTGTAATCTGTTTTTACTTGTTGCATGTCTACTATCTGATGGTCTTCTACATGCTTGAAGATATATTCTAGCAAATTTTTTTGGTAAAATAGCATTAAAAAAGGTTTCTCTATGAAATGTTCCGGCTCCAATTTGCATATCCAATGATGGAATTATAGTACATCCATTTTTTTCCCAGAATTTTTCTAAAATTTTTATTATATTTTGCAAGTAAGTTTTATTATTCATATTTTCAATTTTTTTTTAAATGTAGTTTATATGTTAATATATAAATATTTTTTAATAAATATTTTATTTAATATTTTTTTTAAAAATATTTTTATGACTAAATATATAGGATCACATTTTACTGCTTTGCATGGATTAGATAAAGTTTTTTCCGAAGCAAAAAAAATTGGTGCTAATTCAATATCTTTTTTTTTGAAAAATCCAAGAAAATGGTTTTCTAAATCGTTGGATAACAATATTATCCAAAATTTTAAAAAAAATATGAAAAAATATAGTTTTACTAATAATCAAATATTACCTCATGCTAGTTATTTAATAAATTTATGTAATCCTGATATAACTAAAAGAACTTTGTCTAAAAAATCCTTTTTAGAAGAAGTCATTATGTGTGAAAAATTAGGAATAAAATATATAAATGTACATCCTGGCAACTATTTAGTAAAAGATAATGTTAAGTTATGTTTTAAGTTAGCATCTAGTGTAATAAATGAAATATTATATGAAACTGAAAATGTATGTATAGTATTAGAAAATACTTCAGGAAACGGTACTAGTATAGGATGCAGTTTTGAAGATTTATATGAAATAATAAATTGTATTAAACAATCTTCTAGAATAGGTATTTGTATAGATACATGTCATTTATTTTCTTATGGTTATAACATTAGTAATTTAGAAAATGTAAAAAATATTTTTTTTAAGTTTAATAAAATTATTGGATTTAATTATTTAAAAGGAATGCATATAAATGATTCTATTGGTGATTTAGGTAGTAAAGTGGATAGACATGCAAATTTAGGATTTGGTAAAATAGGAACAGATATTTTTTCTTTTATAATTAAAAATAAGATATTTGATAATATTCCTTTAATACTAGAAACTAAAATACAAAGTCTAAGAAAAGATGAAATTATTTGGCTAAAATCTTTTATTTAGTTTCTTAAACAATATTTTTTTGTTATATTTTTATTTAGGAAAAATTATGAATATAGTTTTTATAGCACATTTTAGAAACAAGTATGGCACTAGGAGTAGTAAAGTATTGAGAAATAAAAAACAGTACCCATGTATTTTATATCCTGTTAATGGAATGTCGGTACCGATCTATTTAAAAGAAAATGAAATATTTAAACTAAAAGATATAAAGAATATTTATAGTGAACACATTACTATTATTTTAAATACAAACAAATATTTGTCGCAAATTAAAGAAGTACAAAGACATGCTTTTAAAAGTAACATTTTACATATAGATTTTTTTATTAAAAAACAATTATAGTATTTAAAATTGAGTTTTATCTTCATATATTTTTATACAAAAATTCGGCACGTATTATTAAATTTTTATGTATTATTACATTTACGTGTCGATATAGAAATATTCTTTTATCATAAAAAATGTAAAAAAAAAAAATTATATAAATTAAATTACTTTAATTCTAAATATAATATTTTTATTTATGTTACATAATATTATAAATAAGTATAGTATTAAATTTTTTTTAAAAAATGTTTAAAAAAAATTAAAACAAATTTGTTTAAAACATTTTTTTTATTATCGTAAATAAATAAATATATTAATTTATATAGTTATATTTTTTTTAAAAAATATTACTATTATACATACAATATTTTACTTTTTATAAATATAGAAACATTATTTTAATAATATCATGATTTTTTTTTGTATATTTAATTCTTTTATATGTTTTTTTTTATTAGGATCTATAATGAATAATTATTTATATAAATATTTTAAATTTAAAAAAAGATTTGGACAAAATTTCTTAATGGATAATAAAGTAATAAATAAAATTATTAATTTTATAAATCCTAAATTTGATGATAATATTTTTGAAATAGGTGCTGGATCTGGGTGTTTAACTAGAGCTTTATATAATTGTGTAGATAAGTTATCAGTTATAGAGATAGATAATGTTTTGTATAACTTTTTAAAAAAAATGTTTCTAAAAAAAAATGTTAATATTTTTAATGAAAATATATTAAAATTTGATTTTAAAAATTTTTTAAAGTATAATTATCCTATTAGAATTGTTGGTAATATACCATACAATATTTCTATACATATAATATTCTATTGTTTTAATTTTTTGCATAAAATACAAGATATGTATTTTATGGTACAGTATGATGTTGCAAAAAAAATGTCAGCGTTAGTAGGAACTAAATCATATGGTAAATTAAGTATATTTTTACAATACTATTGTAGTATAAAAATACTTTTTGATGTAGAAGCAAAATCATTTTTTCCCTCACCTAATGTTAATTCTTGTTTCATAAAATTATCTCCATTAAAAAGATCATTTAATAAATATTTGAATATAACGCATTTTAAATACATAGTTTCTAAAGCATTTTCTCAAAGAAGAAAAACTTTAAAGAACAGTTTGTCTAAAATATTTGATAAAAATGATTTTATAAAATTAAACATTGACTATTCGTTACGTGCACAAAATTTAAATATTATAGAATACTGTAAGTTGTCAAAATATTTTTCTAAAAATGCTTTTAATAAAAATTTATATATTAATTAAGTGTTTACTGATACAATAATAATTATATTTTTTTATTTTTTTAAATATACATGAGTATTTATTTTATTGGTGATATACATGGTTGTTTTAAACAATTAACAAATTTATTAAAAAAAGTTTCTTTTAACTATAATACAGACAAATTATGGGTTACAGGAGATTTAGTATCTAAAGGACCTGATTCAATAAAAGTTTTAAAATTTTTATATAATCATAAAAATTCTATAAAAATAGTATTAGGTAATCATGATTTAAACCTAATAAGGTCATTTTTTGAAATGATATTATATCCAAACAAGCTAAATGTTTTTAAAAAGTCTTACTATCATACTAAAGATTTTAAAGATATAATAGAATGGCTTAGAAAACAGCCTTTAGTAAGAGTTAGTTTAGAAAAAAAGTTCATCATTTCTCATGCTGGGATACCACCACATTGGGATATTAATTTATCT
The DNA here is from genome assembly GCF_039370165.1 of Buchnera aphidicola (Chaitoregma tattakana). Lineage (NCBI taxonomy): Bacteria > Pseudomonadati > Pseudomonadota > Gammaproteobacteria > Enterobacterales > Erwiniaceae > Buchnera > Buchnera aphidicola. Next base: position 108,835 of record NZ_CP134991.1, read on the forward strand.
CAATTTTATTCTAAAAGTATAGAAAAAATATTGAGTTGTAATAATTATGAAAGAATTTTTAAAATACTTAATCTATCTAACGAAAATCAATGTAATTGGAATAAAAATTTAGAATATTATGATAAAATAAAATTTGCTATAAATAGTTTTACTAGAATGAGATATGTTATTAAAGATACTAATAATTTAGATTTAGAATATAAGAATTATCCTGCAGAAAAATATAAAAATAATTTAGTTCCATGGTTTTCAATCAAAAACAAACTTCCAGATAATTTTAATATAATTTTTGGTCATTGGTCTAATTTAAATGGTAAAGGAACGCCAAAAAATTTTTATGCGATGGATACTGGTTGTTGTTGGGGTAACAAGTTAACTTTATTAAGATGGAAAGATAAGAAAAAATTTTATGAGTATTTTAATTAATCATATGTCTTTTAACAGATTTCATATTGTAACTACACGAAAATTTTTTGTTAAAATATTATTATAACAAAAAATTTTCGGGATATTTATTATATTTTATATTTTATTTTTTTATGTAATTTTTGTAAAGAATTTATATGGTTAATAGGATTTTTATTTAATGCGTAAACTGTAGCATTAGATAATCTAATTGTAGTATCAAAATAAATATTATGTTTAATTGCAATTTTTATTATTTTTAAAAAAAAATCTTTATTATTTTTTTTATTATTAAGAGTATTTATTATATATCCAAATTTTTTTTCTGCAACATCGTGTAAAATGTTATGTTCATTTTTTTCTATTTTTAATATTAATGTTCTTATTTTATGTTTTTTTAAAAAATTATATATATTTTTTGTGGTATATATTGTATATCCTAATTTTTTTAATTTTTTAGATATGTTTATTATTTTTTTTTGTTCTGATTTTTTTATTAAAATACAAACTTTTTTTGTTCTATTTATGTTTGTATTATGTGATAGTATTATTTTAGAAAAAGCTTCTGAAAAATTGCGTCCTATCCCCATAATTTCTCCAGTAGATTTCATCTCAGGTCCAAGTATATAATCAGAGTCATAAAATTTATTAAATGGAAATATTGATTCTTTAATAGAGTAATATGGTGTTATTACTTCTTGTGTTATGTTTTGTTCTTTTAACGTAATACCGCACATAACTTTAGATGCAATTTTTGCTAATGGAATTCCTATAGACTTTGATATAAAAGGTATAGTTCTAGAAGCTCTAGGGTTAACTTCTAATATATATATTTTGTCATTTTTTATTGCAAATTGTATATTTATCATACCTTTAATTTTTAAATATATTGATAATTTTTTTGATTGTTTTACAAGTTTATTTTTTATATTTTTACTTATGGTATAAGTAGGAATTGTACAAGCAGAATCTCCTGAGTGAATACCTGCTTTTTCTATATGTTCTAAAATTCCGGCTATAAAAACAGTTTGTTTATCACATATTGCATCTACATCTATTTCTATAGCATTTTCTAAATAATGATCTAACAAAATTGGTTTTTTGTTATTTTTATTATAAATCTTTTTAAAATGATTTTTTAATTCTTTATCACTGTATACAATTTCCATATTTTTACCTCCTAAAACATAGGATGGTCTTATTATTATTGGATATCCAATTTTTTTAGATTTTAACAATGCTTGTTCTAAATTTGTTACTGTAGAATTTTTTGGTTGTTTTAAATTTAAGTGTTTTATTACTTTTTTAAATTCTTCTCTATTTTCTGTTTTATGAATACTTTGTATACTAGTACCTAAAATTTTTATTTTTTCTTGACTTAATTTTTTTGATAATTTTAATGGGGTTTGTCCTCCATATTGTATTAAAATTTTTATAGGTTTCTCGATGTTTATTATGTTTAATACATGTTCTATAGTGATGGGTTCAAAATATAATCTGTCAGATATATTGTAATCTGTAGATACAGTTTCTGGATTACAATTTATCATGATTGTTTCAAAGTTCATTTTTTTTAATTCTATAGCAGCATGTACACAGCAATAATCGAATTCTATTCCTTGACCTATTCTATTTGGACCGCTTCCTATTATTAAAACCTTATTTTTATTTTTAGTAGGATTCGATTCACATTCATCTTCCCATGTAGAATACATATATGAAGTTTTAGATGGAAATTCAGCCGAGCACATATCTATTCTTTTGTATACTGGATATAGTTTATTTTCATATCTAATTCTTCTTATTTCATCTTCTGTGGTTTTCATTAAATAAGCTATTCTAGAATCCGAAAAACCACTTTTTTTAATTAGTTTTAAAAATTTAATACTTATATTATCTTTATTTTTTTTAGATATTTTTTTTTCTAATTTAATTATTTCAAAAAATTGGTTTAAAAACCATTTGTCAATTTTAGTTAAATTAAATATTTTATTTAAATTATATCCTATTCGAATAGCGTCAGCTATATACAAAATTCTGTTTGGTCCAGCTGACCGTAATTCATATTCTATTTTTTTTTTATTTTTTATTTTGTTTATATTTGTAGAAAAACCATTTATTCCGCTTTCTAAACTACATAGACCTTTTTGTAAAGATTCTTTGAATGTTCTTCCTATCGACATAATTTCACCTACAGATTTCATCTGTGTAGTCAGCCTATCGTTACAATTTTGAAATTTTTCAAAGTTAAATTTAGGCATTTTTGTTACTATATAGTCTATTGAAGGTTCAAAAGATGCTGTTATATTATTTTTAGTAATATTATTTTCTAATTCATCTAAAGTATAACCAACTGATAATTTCGTAACTATTCTTGCTATTGGATAACCAGTAGCTTTTGATGCTAGAGCAGAAGATCTAGATACTCTAGGATTTACTTCGATTACTATTATTTTTCCATTTTCTGGATTTAGTGCAAATTGTACATTAGATCCTCCTGTTTTTATTCCTATTTTTTTTAATATAGAAATGGAGGAGTTTCTCATATATTGATATTCTTTGTCTGTTAATGTCTGAGCTGGAGCAATTGTTATAGAATCTCCAGTGTGTATTCCCATAGGGTCAATGTTTTCTATAGAGCATACTACTATACTATTATTATTTGAATCTTTTATAATTTCTATTTCAAACTCTTTCCATCCTATCAGAGATTCATCTATCTGTACTTGTGAAATCGGAGAGGATTCTAATGCTGACTTACATATTTTTTTGAATTCTTTAAAATTAGTTGCTATTCCACTTCCACTTCCTCCCATAGTAAATGATGATCTTACTATACATGGTAATCCTACTTCATTTAAAATTTTTTCAGCTGAATTTATACTATTTGCAATTTTAGATTTTGCTGTAGTTAAGTGTATTTCTTTCATAGCTTTTTTAAATAATTTTCTATTTTCAGATTTTTTTATTGCATCTATTGTAACTCCTATAATTTCCACTTTATATTTATATAATATTTTTTTTTCATATAGCTGCATTACGCAATTTAGAGCTGTTTGCCCCCCCATAGTAGGAAGTATAGCTTCTGGTTTTTCTCGTTTTATTATTTTTTCTATTATTTTCCAGTGTATTGGTTCTATATACGTTTCGTCTGCTATGTCCGGGTCTGTCATTATTGTTGCAGGATTAGAATTTATTAAAATTACTCTAAAACCTTCTTCTTTAAGTGCTTTACAGGATTGAGTACCTGAATAATCAAATTCACAAGCTTGGCCTATAACAATAGGGCCTGATCCTATTACTAAAATAGTTTTTATATCTTTTCTTATAGGCATTTTCGGTTTCTCTGCTTTTTATATTTTTCCATATTTTTTATGAAATATATTAATATTTTTTTTGAATCATGAGGGCCAGGACTGGCTTCTGGATGACCTTGAAAACCAAAAGCATTTCTTTTTTTTATTGATATTCCTTGGATAGTATTGTCTAATAAAGAAATGTGTGTAATTTTTATATTTTTTATTTTCTTTGTGTATAATACAGAAAAATTATGATTTTGTGACGTAATCATAATTTTGTTACTTGAAAATTCTTTAATAGGATGGTTTACTCCATGATGCCCAAATTTCATTTTTTTTATTTTCATCCCACTGGATAAAGCTAATAACTGATGTCCTAAACAAATTCCTAAAATTGGTATTTTTGTTTTTGATAAAATTGTACTTATTATTTTTACTTCTACAGAATATTTGTTAGGGTCGCCTGGACCGTTAGATAATAATATTCCATGAGGTTTATATTTTAAGATTTCTTGTAGTGTAGTACTGGGTGGAACAATTGTAATTTTACAATTATAATTTAATAATATATTTACTATGTTAAGTTTTATTCCATAATCATATACTATTAAATTTAACATATCATTTGTTTCTTTTTTTTTTATACTTTTTTTATTAGTATTATCCCAATCATGTATACTTTTATATTTTTTTTTTTTATTTTTTTTTGTCTTATAGTTTTGTTTAAAAATTGTTATTTTTTTTTCAGCTATTTTATAATTTTCTTTTTTATCTAAAAATATACATCCTATTTGTATCCCTATATTTCTTAATATTCTAGTTATTTTTCTAGTATCTATGTCAGATATAGCAATTATTCCTTTTTCTTCAATAAACTCTGTTAATTTTTTTTGGTGTTTGTAATGATTTGGAAAATTACAAATTTCTTTTAATATTAATCCGCTTAAGTGCACAGTATTAGATTCATTGTCTTCATAATTTATTCCTGTATTTCCTATATGTGGTGAAGTTAGTAATACTATTTGATTCAGATATGATGGATCTGTCATAATTTCTTGATATCCAGTCATTGCAGTATTGAATACTATTTCGCCTACACAAAAATTTCTTACACCAGATAATTTTCCTTTAAACATTTTTCCATTTTCTAACATTAAAACTGCTTTTTTACATGTTTTTACCATAATATATCTTCATTTTTGTTAACTACATTTTTCATACTAAACAATCCTTTTATTTTCTTAAAAGACCATATTGCAGATTGTATAGCTCCTTTCGCAAAAATAGATCTGTTTTTTGCTTTATGTGTAATTTTTAAAATTTCGTTTTTATTTGAAAACAATATTGTATGATTACCAATAACTTCTCCTTTTCTTTTTGATATAAAATTAATATTTTTATTATTTAAAACTTCTCTTTTTGTATTATATTTTCCAAATTTTTTGTTTATAATTCTTCCAATTTCAATAGCAGTTCCTGAAGGAGAATCTTGTTTATGTTTGTGATGTTTGTCTATTATTTTAATTTTTTTAAGTTTTATCTTATTTATTATATTTTCTAGTATTAAATATATTATATTAATTCCATGACTAAAATTTGCTGATTTTACTATACAAATTTTTTTAGCAGATTTTTTTATAAAACTTTCTTCAGAATCACTAAATCCTGTAGTTCCAATTATTATATTTTTTTTATGCTTTACACAATATTTCACATTTTTTATTGTATTTTTTGCTTCAGAAAAATCTATCATAATATCAAAATTTTTATAAGTATTTTTTAAAGATGTACATGTTAATATTGATTTATTTTTAGTTTCATTATTAGAAACATTTTTTTCTTTGTTGTTTTTTTTTCTAACTAATAATATTGATAGTTCTACATTATATATTTGTTTAATTTCTTTTAATATTACATGGCCCATTTTTCCTGTAGAACCAGACAATGCAATTTTTATTTTTTTATTTTTCATATTTTCTAAATATTTTAAATATTTTATATATTATTACATTTTTTTTATAAAATGTAGCATAATATAAATATTATTTTTATAAATTGTTTTAATCAATTTTTATTGATTTTTTTATTGATATAAAATTATATTTATTTGTTAAATTTTTTTATTAAATTTGTGTTTTTTAAGGAAAATATTATACAAAATTTCTTGTTTCTCCATATTTTGTCATATTTTTTATACATCTGTTACATATATTACTTTTTTTAACATTTTGTGTTTCTTTTATTTCAAATACATTCCAACATCTATTACACTTGTTTCCTAATGCTTTTGTAACTTTTATTTTTAGTTTTGTTTTTGTATTTTTATTACTTTTTTTTATTTCTACTTTCGAAACTATGAATATAAATTTTATTTCTTTTTTTAGTGTTCTAATTTCTTTTTCTATTTCGTCACTTACATATATTTTTAAGTTGCATTCTAAGGAACTTTTTACAATTTTTTTTTTAATAGATCTTTCTATTTCTCGATTTACTTGATTTTTTATGCATATTAACTTATCCCAATCTAATAAATTTAAATCTTTATTATATTCTGAAAAATTTTTTATGTACTCATGCCATGTTTGTGTAAATATATAGCTATCAGGTTTATTTTCAACAAAACTCCATACTTCGTGTGAAGTAAAAGGTAAAATAGGAGAGATCCATATTACTAATGATTTTAAAACATTAAACAATGCTGTTTGACAGCTTTTTCTTTCTAAACTACTTTTAGGAAGTGTATATAATCTATCCTTTACTATATCTAAATAAAAAGATCCTAATTCTATAATGCAAAATTTTGAAATAATATTAGTAACTTTATGAAATTTGTAATTTTTATAAAATTTTATTATTTTTTGCTGAATTGCATGTGTTTTTAATATAATCCATTTATCTATTAATATTAATTTCTTATAACTTATTGTTTCTTCTAATGGATTAAAATCATATAAATTAGACAATATGAATCTAATTGTATTTCTTATTTTTCTATATATATCTACTATATTTTTAACAACATCTTCTGACATGACTATCTCTTTAGAATAATCAGTAGAAGAAACCCATAATCGTAAAATGTCAGCTCCAAACTTTTTTATTATTTTGTCAGGTGATATAACGTTTCCTTTTGATTTAGACATTTTTTTACCGTGTTTATCTACTACAAATCCATGTGCTATTATATGTTTACACGGTGAAATATTTTGTGTAGCTACAAAAATTATCATAGAAGACATAAACCAACCTCTATATTGATCTGATCCTTCTATATACAAATCTGATTGTGAGTTAGATTTTAAATTATTATATATAGATTTTACATTTATAGATCCAGAATCAAACCATACATCTAATACATCTGTACTTTTAAAAAAGTTTTTGTTATCATCTTTTAAAAATTTTTTTTGGTTTATTTTACTCCAATATCCATAATCTAAGTTATATATTTTTTCTTGAATTTTTTTAATAAAATTTTTAGTATTAGTATGCATTTTATTAGTTTTTTTTTCTATAAAAATTGTTATAGGTACACCCCAATATCTTTGTCTAGAAATACACCAGTCTGGTCTTTCTGATAACATTTTGATCATTTTATTCCTTCCCCACGATGGACTCCATTTTACTTTTTTTATTTCCTTAATAATTTTTTTTCTTAATCCATGTTTATCTAATTTTATAAACCATTGAGGTCGTGAAATAAATATTATTGGATAGTTGTGTCTCCAACAAAATGGATATTTATGTATAATATTTTTTTTATATATTATCTTACTTTTTTCTTCTAGTATTTTTATAATAATTTTGTCAGAACAAAATATAGAAATATTATCTAATAATTTATGAATACCTTTTATATAACAACCATCTTTTTTAATGAAATTTAATGGCTTTATATTATATTTTTTGCTAGCTTCAAAATCTTCTAGTCCATGGTCTGGTGCTATGTGCACTATACCTGTCCCAACTTTTAAATTCACATGATTAGATAAAATAATAGGAACTTTTTTTTTAAAAAATGGATGACTACAATTTGTTAGTTCTAGCTTTTTTCCAATTACATTATTTATTATTTTATATTTTAATATTTTAAACTCTTCTAAAACATTTTTAGTTATTTTTTTTGCAATAATTAAATTGTTTTTTTTTGTTTCTATGAGATTATATTCTATATTTGGGTTTAAAGATATAGCTTGATTTGACGGTAAACTCCAAGGAGTTGTAGTCCAAATAGGAGCATAAATATTTTTTTTATTTTTTTGTTTAATTTTGAATAGTTGTTTAACTTTTTCTGTTTCTAGTATTTTAAACAATACAAAAATTGTATTACATCTTTTTTTTTTATAATTTAATTCAGCTTCAGCTAAAGAAGATTTACATTTTATACACCAATGTATAGGTTTGTATGCAGAATATATATATTTTTTTTCAATTATTTTTTTTAATTGGTTTATGACATTTCCTTGATTTTTTATATCCATAGTAAGATATGGATCGTTCCATTTCGTAAATATGCCTAATCTTATAAATTCTTTTTTTTGTTTTTTTATTTGTTTCAATACATATTTTTTACATTCATTTGTAAACTCTTTTCTTGATATTTTTTTTGATTGTTTTTTAAACTTTTCTTCAACTTTATGTTCAATTGGAAGACCATGACAATCCCATGCTGGCGTGTATAATGTATTAAAACCAGATAAATTTTTAGATTTTATTACAATATCCTTTAACACTTTGTTTAGTGCGTGTCCTATATGTATATTACCATTAGCATAAGGGGGTCCATCTTGTAATATAAATTTTTTTTTATTTATATTTTTTTTTTCTATTATTTTATATATATCAATATTTTCCCATTTTTTTAATATTTTAGGCTCATTTTGTGTTAAATTTGCTCTCATAGAAAATTTAGTTTTAGGTAAATTTAATGTTTTTTTATAATTTTTCATATTTTTTTATTTTATTTTATTTTGTTTGTTTGTAAAATTTTAATAATATTATTTTAAAATGTTTTTTGGTATATATTTATATATTGTATTTTACTATAAAATGTTACTATTTTTTTTAAATTTTTATATAAAATTAATTCTTTTATGTTATTATTTATTTGTATATAAAAATATTTTAATTTATATAAAGTAGTATTTGTATTAAAGTTTAAAACTATTTTAATAGTATAATTTAAAATATTAACTGAACTTTTATATTTACAATTGGTTTTATAAATTATATTTAATAAAAAAACTATGGCAAACATAAATTCTTCTAAAAAAGATAAAATAAAATCTATTTACCGTAGATTAAATAATGTAAGCAACAAATCTAAAATAAAAACCTTTTTTAAAAAAGTAAAATTTAGTTTAGAAAAAAAAGATTTAAACAATTGTTTAACTCATTTTAAAAGTTTTCAATCTATTGTAGATAGATGTGCTAACAAAGGAATTATACATAAAAATAGAGCTAAGAAGTATAAAAGTAATTTGGTAAAGTATATTAAAAATATACAATTGAAAAATTAAATAATTATAGAAAAGTTATAACATTAGAAACTATTATTTGAAGGTATTCGATAAATTGCCTCCTTATTTAAAAGTTAAGGAAGCAATATTTTATATTTTATATCTTCTTAAATTTTCAAAAAATTTTTTAACCTTATAAAAAAATCTCGCATATTTAGGGCTATTTTTATTTCCATTAGATTTATTTAAACTTTTTCCAAGCTCAAAGATTATTTTTTTTTGGTTATCGTTTAAGTTAACTGGTGTTTCAACTATTATTTTACATATTAAATCACCCAAACAATTATTGTTTATAGAAGTTACACCTTTTTCTCTTATTCTAAACAATTTTCCATATTGTGTTTCTTTAGGAATTTTTAACTTGATTTTTCCATTTAAAGTTGGAACTTCTATAGTTCCTCCTAAAGCTGCTGTAGAAAAATTTATCGGTATATTACAATATAAATTTGTTTTTTTTCTTTTAAAAATTTGATGTTTTTTTACTTTCACTATTACATATAAGTCTCCATTAGGAGAATTGTTTTTTCCTGCTTCTCCTTCAGAACTTAGTCTAATTTTATCTCCAGTGTTTATTCCAGGTGGTATTTTTACTAGAAGTTTTCTTATCGTGCTTATTCTTCCTTCTCCGTTACATTTGTAGCAAGGATCTTTTATATATTTTCCTTTTCCGTGGCACGTATAACAAGTTTGTTGTACAGTGAAAAATCCTTTTCTTACGTGTATTTGACCATTACCTTGACATGTATAACACTTATTATTGTCTAATATTTTTCTATTTCCAGTTCCTTTACAAAAGTTACATTTTTTTAATGTAGGAATTTTTATTTCTTTTTCTACTCCGTTAACTACATCTTCTAAATTTATTTCTAATTCATATTGTAAATCTGAACCTCTTTCTTCTCTATTGCCACCCCCATCTCCAAAAATGTCTCCAAAAACTTCTCCAAAAATATCTCCGAAATCATTTGTGTTTGAATAACTTCCATGAAAATTATTGTTTGAACTTGTTTGATCAAAAGCTTGATGTCCATATTTATCATATGCAGATCTCTTTTCTGAATTTGATAATATTTCATAGGCTTCTTTTACTTCTTTGAACTTTTCTTCATAACTTTTATTTCCCTGATTTCTATCAGGATGATATTTTATTGCTAATCTCTTGTAAGCTTTTTTTATTTCTATATCTGTTGCTGATTGAGAGATTCCTAAAATTTTATAGTAATCTTTTTTAGACACGCTTTAGCTTCCTAAATTTTAATATATAAAAATCACGGGTTCAGAAAAATCTGTCCCGTGTGAATTTTTATTGATTTTAAAAAACATTTTTATTAAATAAGTTTTTTATTTTTTAGAATTTTTTACTTCTTCAAACTCAGCATCTACTACATCATTTTCTTTTTTTTCTTTCTGTTTTTTCTTTGTGTTGCTAAAATTTGTATTATTATTAAATTTAATAATTTTAGAAGATATTTTTAGTACTAATTGTATATTTTCTTCTATCTCTTTTTTATTTTCTCCTTTTAATGATAAATCTAATGCTTGCAAAGATTTTTCTATTTTTTCTTTATTTTCTTTACTAATATTTTTTGAATGTTCTGCAAGTTGTTTTTTAGTACTGTGCGAAATTTGATCTCCATGGTTTCTTACTGCCATCAAATCTTCAAATTTTTTGTCATTTTCAGCATTTTTTTCAGCATCATGTATCATATCTTGTATTTCTGATTTACTTAGCCCTGATGATGCTTTAATAGTTATTTTTTGTTCTTTATTAGTATTTTTATCTTTTGCAGAAACATGTAAGATGCCATCTGCATCTATATCAAATGTGACTTCTATTTGAGGCATACCTCTTGGTGCAGGTTGTATTCCATCTAAATTAAATTGACCTAACGATTTATTGTTTATAGCTCTTTTTCTTTCTCCTTGTAACACATGTATAGTTACTGCTGATTGATTATCTTCAGCTGTAGAAAAAATTTGACTATGTTTAGTAGGAACAGTAGTATTTTTGTTTATAAGAGAAGTCATGACTCCCCCCATAGTTTCTATACCTAATGACAATGGTGTTACATCAAGCAATAAAACATCTTTTACTGCACCAGATAATACTCCTCCTTGCACAGCAGCTCCTACTGCCACAGCTTCGTCAGGATTTACATCTTTTCTAGGCTTTTTCCCAAAAAATTTTTCAACTTCTTTTTGTACCATTGGCATTCTGGTTTGTCCGCCAACTAAAATTATGTCGTGTATATCTTTTTTTGATAATTTTGCGTCTTTCAGTGCAATTTCTAAAGGTTTTATGGATCTTTTTATTAAGTCTTCTACTAATGATTCTAATTTGGTTCTAGTTAACTTTATGTTAAAATGTTTTGGACCATTAGAATCAGCAGTTATATAAGGTAAGTTTATATCAGTTTGTGTTAACGTGGACAATTCTATTTTCGATTTTTCAGAAGATTCTTTCAATCTTTGCATAGCTAATGGGTCTTGTCTAAGATCTATGCCTTGTTCTTTTTTAAACTCTTCTACTAAGTAATTTATTATTCTACTGTCAAAATCTTCTCCTCCTAAATGCGTGTCACCATTTGTAGATAATACTTCAAAAGTTTTTTCTTTGTCTACTTCATCTATTTCGATAATAGAAATATCAAAAGTTCCGCCTCCCAAATCATATACGGCTATAGTTCTATTTCCCTTATTTTTATCTAGCCCATAAGCTAAAGCTGCCGCAGTAGGTTCGTTTATTATTCTTTTCACTTCTAGTCCAGCAATTTTCCCTGCATCTTTTGTAGCTTGTCTTTGTGCATCATTAAAATACGCTGGAACAGTTATTACTGCTTGTTGTACTTTTTCTCCAATATATTCTTCAGCTGTTTTTTTCATTTTTTTAAGTATTTCAGCTGAAATTTGAGGAGGAGCTATTTTTTTATTTTTTACTTTTATCCAAGCGTCTCCATTTTTAGAGTTTATTATTTCATAAGGCATTATTTTTATATCTTTTTGTACTTCTTTATCTGTAAATTTTCTTCCTATTAGTCGTTTTATTGCAAATAATGTATTTTTAGGATTAGTTATTGCTTGTCTTTTAGCTGGTTGTCCTACTAATACTTCTCCTTCTTGTGTATACGCTATTATTGATGGTGTAGTTCTATCTCCTTCTGAATTTTCTAATACTTTGTTATTATTTCCATCTATTATAGCTACACAGGAATTTGTAGTTCCTAAATCTATACCTATTATTTTACTCATATTTTTCCTTTTTTATTTTGTTACTATAATAATATTAATACAGTTAAAATTTTTCTTATAATAATTATCATGGGGTCGTTTATTATATCAATCAAGTGCAAATATGTTAAAAAAATTGATTTTTCTAAGTATTTGTATCAATATAAAAAATAATTATTATATAATGATATTATTATTTTATTTTTTTATATATAAAATATTATTTTTTGTGTTAAGAAAATATGAAAATTTATTCTATTTTAGTTTGTTTTATATCTTCAGTAGTATTTTGTTTGTTAATATTGTTAATTAGTAATTTTTTAGGTAATAGAATTGCATCTAAAAATAAAAATTTGCCATTTGAGTCAGGAATATACTCTTATGAAAATTCTAGTTTAAAATCTTTTGTACAGTTTTATTTAATAGTGATCTTTTTTGTAGTTTTTGATGTAGAATCTTTATATTTATATACTTGGTCTATTAGTGTAAGACACACATTGTGGCCTGGTTTTTTTGAAGCTTTATGTTTTGTGTTCACTATGTTTCTAAGTTTATTTTATATAATTAGACTAAATATTTTTAATTTTAATAAAAGATATTAAAACTTTTTATAAGGATTTCATATGAAATATACTGTTACTAGAATAAATAATAGTGTGTCAAAAAAATATAGTAATTCTGATGTAAAAAATAGAGGTATAAAAAATATATTTTTTGGAAACTTAAAAAAAGTTTTAAACAAAATAGTGAATTGGGGAAGAAAAAATTCTATATGGCCTTATAATTTTGGTTTGTCTTGTTGCTATGTAGAGATGGCTACAAGTTTTACTTCTTTTCATGATGTTTCTAGATTTGGATCTGAAGTTATTAGAACTTCTCCTAGACAATCAGATTTAATGGTTATATCAGGAACTCCATTTATAAAAATGGCGCCAGTAATAAAATTGCTATATGATCAAATGTTAGAACCTAAATGGGTGATTTCTATGGGTGCATGCGCAAACTCGGGTGGTATGTATGATATATATTCGGTTGTACAAGGAGTAGACAAGATTATTCCAGTTGATGTTTATGTACCAGGTTGTCCGCCTAGACCTGAAGCATATATACATGCATTAAATTTATTACAAAAGTCTATATCAGCAGAAAAAAGACCATTATCATGGATTATGGATGAAAAAAAATATTATAAATTTGAAAGAAAGTCAGAGAAAATATTAAAAAGACATTCTAGAAACATAATTAAAAAATATAATAGTCCAGACACAATTTGACAATTAAAAAAATGAAAAAAAAAACAATATATCTTGAAAAACAGATAGGAATACATAACCTTAATGATGTTAATACTATTAAAAAAATTATTAAAATTTTTAATAATAAAATATTACATATACAAGACACGAAAATTGGATGTGATGTATTATGGATAAAAAAGAGTATTTTAAAGAATGTGTTATGGTTTTTAAAAAGTATTAAAAAACCATATATTTTTTTGTATGATCTACATGGTGTTGATGAGAGGGCCAGGATGTGCAAGGATGAATTGCCTAAGTCAGATTTTTCTGTTTTTTATCATTTGATTTCTATAGAAAGAAATAAGGATATATTAATAAAAGTTCCTCTTAAAAGTAATAATTTAAATATAAATAGTATTACTACAATTTTTAAAAATGCTAATTGGTATGAATGTGAAACATGGGAAATGTTCGGAATAAAATTTATTGGACATCCATTTTTGAGAAGAATAATTATGCCAAAAAATTGGGATGGATACCCTCTTAGAAAGGACTATTTAGCTAGAGCTACAGAAAGAGAAGAGTATAATTTAACAGATGATTTAGAAAATTTAGAAATGGAATCTTTAAAATTTAATCCTAAAGATTGGGGCATGAAAGATAACAAAAAAAATTGCAATTTTATGTTTTTGAATTTAGGTCCTAATCATCCTTCAGTACATGGTGTATTTAGAATAATATTAAAATTATATGGAGAACTAATCGTAGATTGCATTCCAGACATAGGATTTCACCATCGAGGTGCTGAAAAAATGTCTGAGCGTCAAACATGGCACAGTTATATACCTTACACTGATAGAGTAGAATATTTAGGAGGGTGTATAAATGAAATGCCTTATGTATTATCTGTAGAAAAACTTGCAAATATTGTTGTTTCTGAAAGAGTAAAAGTTATAAGAGTGATGTTATCAGAACTTTTTAGAATAAACAGTCATTTACTGTATATAGCTACTTTTATTCAAGATATTGGCGCAATGACTCCTATATTTTTGATATTTACAGATCGCCAGAAAATTTATAATGTTATAGAAGCTATTACTGGCTTAAGAATGCATCCTGCTTGGTTTAGAATAGGAGGATTGGCTAACGATTTGCCAAAAGGGTGGCATACACTTTTAAAGGAGTGTTTAGACTGGATTCCAAAAAGGTTAAATAAATATTACAAAATTGCCTTAAAAAACAGTATACTAATAAACAGATCTAGAAACATTGCTGTGTATAATAAAGATTCTGCATTAGAATGGGGTGTTACTGGTTCTGGATTGAGAGCTGCAGGTGTAAATTTTGATATAAGAAAGTCTAGACCATATTCTGGATATGAAAATTTTGATTTTAAAATACCTTTAGGGGAAGACAATAGCGATTGTTATACCAGGGTTATATTAAAATTTGAAGAAATTTTTCAAAGTTTGTCTATTTTAAACCAGTGTATGCATTATATGCCGGAAGGTCCTTTTAAATCAGATCATCCTTTAGCTACACCCCCAGCGAAGAATTTGGTTTTTTATAACATTGAAAATATGATATCACATTTTTTACAAGTTTCATGGGGTCCAATAATGCCTTGTAATGAATCGTTTCAAATGGTTGAAGGAACTAAAGGTGTAAATAGTTATTATATAATAAGTGATGGTAACAATATGAGCTACAGAACTAGAATAAGGACACCTAGTTTTGCTCATTTGCAACAAATACCTGAAGTTATAAAAGGGTATAGTATTCCAGACTTAATAGCATATTTAGGAAGTATAGATTTTGTAATGTCAGATGTAGATAGATAAAAACTTTTAAACTTTAATTAAATATTAATATTATATGAAAGAAAAAAATATTTTAAATAATAAAGAACAAAAATTTATTTTAACAGAGTTAAAAAAATATGAAGATCCAAATGCTGCTGTAGTAGAATGTTTAAAATATGTACAACAAAGATTAAAATGGATATCTTTAGATGTTATAAAAGAGGTTTCACAAATTGTTTCAGTTCCAGTTTCTAAAATAGAAAGCATTGCTACATTTTATAGTCAGATATTTAGACAGCCAGTTGGTAAAAATATTATAAAATATTGTGATGGAGTTGTATGTTATATAAATGGATATAAAAAAATAGAAAAAACTATGTCAAATTATTTAAAAATTACCCCAGGAAATACTACTAAAGATAAAAAGTTTACTTTAATACCTATATGTTGTTTAGGTAATTGTGATAATAGTCCAACTATTATGATTAATGAAAATTTATTTTCTAACGTAACAAACAGAAAAATTATTAATATATTAGAGAATTTGAGATGAAAAATTTTTTTTTTAAAACAGAGGAGACGCATCCTTTAACATGGAGAATAGTAGATTATAACAAGTCAATTTTTATTGAAGAATATGAAAGCAAAAGGGGGTATAGTGCTTTAAAATTTGCTTTAAAAAATCTTTCTCCTAATCAAGTGATTAATATAATAAAAGACTCTAAATTAAGAGGTAGAGGAGGGGCTGGATTTTTAACTGGTGATAAATGGAGTTTTATTTCCAAAAAAAATTTTTTAGAAAATAGATATTTATTGTGTAATGCTGATGAAATGGAACCTGGTACATATAAAGATAGGTTTCTCATGGAAAGATTGCCACATCTCTTACTAGAAGGGATTATATTGAGTGCATATGCTATACAAGCTTCTTGTAGCTATATATTTTTAAGGGAAGAATACACTCTGCCAAAAGAAGTTTTAGAAAAAGCTATATTGGAAGCTGAAAACAAAAATTATATAGGAAAAAATATATTGCATAGTGGATTTGATTTAAAAATTTTTATACATTCAGGAGCTGGTAGATACATTTGTGGAGAAGAAACAGCATTAATAAACTCTTTAGAAGGGAAAAGGCCTATTCCTAGAAATAAACCTCCATTTCCGTCTCAAAGCGGTTTATGGGAAAAACCAACTTGTGTCAATAATGTAGAAACTTTATCTAATATACCTTCTATAATAATAAATGGGTCCGGTTGGTATAAGAATATTTCCAACAATATTGATACAGGAACTAAATTAATGGGTTTTTCAGGCAAAGTTAAAAATCCAGGATTATGGGAGATGCCTTTTGGAATTACAGCTAGAGAAATATTAGAAGACTATGCTGGAGGTATGCAGGATGGATACCAGTTGAAGGCTTGGCTTCCAGGGGGAGCAGGTACTGGAATATTAACTAATACTCATATAGACATTTCTATGGATTTCAATAGTATAAGCTCTGTAGGAAGCAGATTAGGCACTGCAATTTCTATTGCTATAGATAATAAAATTAATATTGTATCACTATTATTAAATATAGAAACTTTTTTTTCTAGAGAATCTTGTGGATGGTGTACTCCTTGTAGGGAAGGTCTGCCTTGGTCTATAAAAATATTACGAGATTTAAAAAATAAAAATGGTAGACTAGGCGATATTGAAATATTAGAAGAAATATGTGAAAATTTAAGTCTAGGAAAAACGTTTTGTGCTTTTGCACCAGGTGCAATTAGTCCATTATATAATGCTATAAAATATTTTAGAGAAGAATTTGATTTAGGAATAAATTTATCTTTGCCTTCTCTTAATAAAAAATAATTTATATTAAATATAAAAATTTTAAAATTTATGAACGCAATTGTTTTTAGCTAACTTATTATTTTCGGAAATTAAATTATGGCTACAATGTTAATAGATAAAAAACGATATGAAGTAGATTTGTCTAAAAATGTATTACAGAATTGTCTTTTACATAATATAAACATTCCATATTTTTGTTGGCATCCCACTTTAGGTAGTGTTGGATCGTGTAGACAATGTGCTGTAAAATATAGTTTTGTAGATAATAGTGGTGTGTTACAAAACAAAATAGTTATGTCTTGTATGCTTCAAACAATAGATAATATGGAAATTAATGTTAATGATATAGAAGCATATAAATTTAGAAAAAATATTATAGAATTGTTAATGTTGCATCATCCTCATGATTGCCCAATATGTCCAGAAGGAGGAAGTTGTCATTTACAGGATATGACTATGATATCAGGTCATAACAAAAGGCGTTATAGATATAATAAGAGAGTATATAAAAATCAGTATTTAGGAAAGTTTATATCGCATGAAATGAATAGGTGTATTTCTTGTTATAGATGTGTTAGATTCTATAAAGATTATGCTGGTGGAAAAGATTTTGATGTATATGGCTCATCTAATAACTTATACTTTGGAAGAGTAGAAGATGGTAGTTTAGAAAATGAACATTCTGGGAATTTGATAGAAATTTGTCCTACTGGAGTTTTTACTGATAAATTACATAATACAGATTATGTTAGAAAATGGGACATGCAACATTCTCCTAGTATATGTAACTTTTGTAGTGTTGGATGTAATATAATTGCCTGCGAAAGATTAGGGAAACTTAGAAAAGTAGAAAATAGATATAACGGTGATATCAATCAACATTTTATATGTGATTTAGGAAGATTTGGACATAATTTTGTAAATGAAAAAAATTTACCATCATATCCTATTTTGAATAATGGTAATAAATTTATAAAACTAGATAGAAAAATGGCTATTAAAGAAGCATCAAGAATATTGTCACGAGCAAAAAGGATATTAGGTATAGGTTCTTCTAGATCTAGTATAGAAAATAATTTTGCTTTATTGAATTTTGTAGGGCAAAAAAAATTTTCTAACGGAATGTTAGATAAAGAAAGTAAATGTTTAAATTTAATTATAAAGTTTTTAAAAAAAAATTGCATAAAAACTCCTACATTAAAAGAAATTGAAAGTTATGATGCTGCTATAGTAATAGGTCAAGACATTACTATCACAGCTCCTAGAATGTCTTTGTCAATAAGACAGTTAGTAAAAAAAACACTTAATCTTAATGCTATTAATTTCAAAAAAATATGCAATATTTTAAAAATTTCAACAATAGACAAAATTTTTGAAAAAAATCATAGCTCTTTGTTTACATTAAGTAATGATGTTACTAGTTTAAGGGATATCTCTAAAATAAATTTTTATGGGGATTATCAAGATCAATCTAGATTTTTATTTTTTTTAGAAAAAGTAATATGTAAAAACAAATTTGAAGAATGCAATTTTTTTAAATTAATAAAATCACAAGTTTTATATATTGCAAGTACATTTTTACAATGTAAAAAACCTCTAATAATATTAAGTTTAAATGATAATGATGTATTTTTAACAAAAGCATGTATTAATTTAATTAGTTCCATTTCTAAAATTAATAAAAATACTGGTAGTGTATTTATAACACAGAATTCTAATAGTATAGGTGTTTCTATAATGAGCAAAATTTCTTTAGAAAAAATATTGAATATAGCATGTACGAAAAGAAATGTTGCTATAATACTTATGGAAACAGATTTATATAGATTAGTTCCAAAAAAAATTATAAAAAAAATTGTATCGTTAAAAAACAAGATAATAGTTTTAGATCATTTAAACACTTGTAGTATTAAAAAGTTTAATTTGTCTCTTCCTTCTAACAGTTTTTTTGAAAGTACAGGAACTGTAATAAACTATGAAGTCAGAGCACAAAAATATTTTAAAGTTTTAGATAAAAAGATTTATAAAAAATCTTATATTAAACTTGATAGCTGGAAATGGTTAAGTGAAATATATTATAAAATCAATGGCATTAAGTCGGAGTGTTATAGTTTAGAAAGTATTATAAACTTAATTGTAATAAAAATTCCAGATTTAGAAGCAGTTAAAAGCTGTGCTCAAAGTTACAATTTTAGAATATTTGGGCAAAAGATACCAAGATATCCTAATAGAGCCAGCGGAAGAACTATTTTACGAAAAAATAAAGAAGATTTTAATAAAAATTTTATTAATGATTCTAGTACTATGTTTTCTTGTTCTATGGAAGGGGCAAATAATTTTAATAACAAAATCAGTCATATACCGTTTGTTTGGAATCCTGGAATAAATTCTTCGCATGCATGGAATAATATTGATGAAAAAAAATATTCTACTGGAAAAAAATTGTTTAATAAAGTAAAAAAGAATGTACACTCTCCATACGACATATTTTTTAAAAAAAACATTAACATGGAACATCTTGTTGTTACTAGATACAATTCTTTGTTTTCTATAGAAGAAATGACTCAATTTTCTAATTTTATATCTATAGATAGTGATTTTGTACAAGGTATTATTAATTATAATCATGCAAAATTTTTAAAACTAAAAAAAGGGCATATATTATTGTTTAGATTTAATTCTAAAACTTTTAAAGTGCAAATACATTTTTCAAAATTTTTAAAATCTGGTTATATATCTCTACCTATTGGTTCACGTGGAGTTCCATTGTTTTTAAATAGTTTTGTAATCAAAAAATTTAAAATAATATAAATTTATTAATTAAAAAGCAAAAATATCATGAATACTTTGTCGGATTTTATTGTAATTTTTTTACTTATATTTTTTATAACTCTAGTTGGAGCTTGTATTAGCATGTTTGAAAGAAGAATGTTAGCATTATTACAAAATAGATGCGGGCCAAATAGGGTAGGATGGTTTGGATGCTTACAAGTATTTTCAGATATGATAAAAATATTTTTTAAAGAAGATTGGATTCCTCCATTTAGTAAGAAGTTTATATTTTTTATATCTCCTATTATTTCATTTTGTATATCTCTATTTATGTTCTTTATTATTCCTTTTTCTAGTAGATATACTATATTACATTTAGATACAGGGATATTATTTTTTTTTATGTTATCTAGTTTAACTGTATATTCAATTATATTATCTGGGATATCTAGTAATAATAAATATTCTTTGTTAGGTGTAATTAGATCGATAGCACAAACTATTAGTTACGAAATTTTTTTAGGAATTTCATTAATGTCTATAGTTATTCAATCTGATTCATGTAATATTAATGATATTATACTTAGTCAAAAACACATTTGGAATATTGTTCCGCAATTTTTAAATTTTTTTGTGTTTTTTATAGCAAGTTTAGCTATTTGTCATAGACATCCTTTTGATCAGCCAGAATCTGAACAAGATATAGCTGGTGGATATCATATAGAATATTCTGGCATGAAGTTTGGTATGTTTTTTATTGCAGAATATATATCCATATTTTCTATTTCGGCTTTTATGTCTTGTATTTTTTTTGGAGGATATTTAGGTATTAGTTCTTTTCCTATGTTATGTTTACTTATAAAAACTTTTTTTTTAACTGTTTTGTTCATTTTAATAAGAGCATCAATACCTAGACCACGTTATGATCAAATAATTTCTTTTGGTTGGAAATTTTGTTTACCTGTGTCATTGTTAAATTTGTTTGGTACATCATTTTTTGTTCTAATGTATAATTAAAAGGAAAAAAAGTATATGTTGTTTTTAAAAAATTTTTTTTGTAATTTTTTTTCTCAAATAAGAAGTATGTTTTTAATAGCAAAGAACATTTTTAGCATTAGAGAAACTATTATGTATCCTGAAGAAAAAGTTAGATTGTCTCCAAGATATAAAGGTAGAATAATTTTAACTAAGGATAAAAATGGAAATGAAAGATGTGTAGCATGTAATTTATGTGCTTCTGTATGTCCTTCTAGTTGTATAGTATTGCAACAGTCTGTCAATAAAAATGGTAGACATTTTCCAAAATTTTTTAAGATAGATTTTTCTAGATGTATTTTTTGTGGTTTGTGCGAAGAGGCTTGTCCTACTTCTGCTATACAGTTAATACCTGATTTTGAACTTGCTGATTATAAAAAAGAAGATTTAATATATGAAAAAGAAGATTTAATAATAGAAGGAGAAGGAAAACATTCAGACTATGATTTTTATTCTGTTTCAGGGGTAATACCATTAGAAAAAAATGGCTCCAGAAAACGTAATATTAACGATCATGTAAATGTAAAAAAAATATTACCTTAATTATAATTAGGAAAGTTTATATGAAATTTATGTTTTTTATATCTAGTTTTATATTATTAGCTTCCATATTTTTCATAATTTTTGGAAGTAATTTACTGTATTCAACATTATTATTAATAGTTTCATTTTTATCTACTTCTATTATATTCTTTTTGTTAGGATCATATTTAGCTGGGTTTCTTCATGTCATTATTTACTCTGGAGCAATTTTGCTATTATTTGTATTTGTTATTATGATAATTAATAGTAGTAGTAGATTTATTTCAACTATTGATGTAAAAAATGTTGTTAAAATATGTATATATTTTTTTATTTGTATTGTATTTTTCTTAGACATTACATATCCTATGTACAAATGTTTTAATGGTACTAAATTTTTCCAGTTAGTCAGCCCTGATAGAGTGGGAATTGTCTTATTTTCAGATTATTTTTTTGTGATAGAATTGTCTGCTGTGTTACTACTTGAAGCTTTAATAATAACATTCTATTTTAATAAAGATTATAAAGATTTTTAAACATATTTTTAATATCAAGGATCTTTTATGATATCTGCATTTTATTGTTTTATATTGTCTGCTGCTATGTTTTCATTAGGAATTTTAGTGTTTGTTATAAAAAAAAACTTTTTTTTAATGTTAATAGGTTTAGAAATTATGATAAATTCTTGTTTACTGCTTTTTATATCTTCAGGAAACTATTGGAATGATGCTTTAGGTCAAATAATTTATATATTTATAATTACCATATCTGCAGTAGAAGTATGTATAAATTTATCATTATTGTTCAAATTTTATAAGATTAATAATACGTTAAATGTAAATTCATTGAGTGAGTTAAAAAAATGAGTATTATTCTTGGCACTTTTTTGTTTCCTATATTAGGTTTTTTTTTATCAATTTTTTTAAAGAAAATTTTTAATAAAAAAATTTTATTTTTTATAGGGTTTTTTTCGTTGTTAGCATCATTTTTATCTAGTTTATTTAGTTTATATTTTTTTTATAAGTTAAAAAAACATTTTTTTTTATTTAATTTATGGAATTTAATGTCTGTAGATAAGTTTAAATTTAATATTAGTTTTTTGTTGGATGAGTTATCTTTATACATGTTAATAATGATAACAGGAATAGGAATTATAATATATTCTTTTTCTTATTGGTATATGTATTTGGAGGAGGAAGTTACAAAATTTTTTTCTTATATAAACTTGTTTATATCAAGTATGTCTATTTTAGTTTTGTCAGATAATTTTCTATTACTATATTTTGGCTGGGAAAGTGTAGGAATTTGTTCCTATCTTTTAGTAAGTTTTTACAATAAAAATTGTAAAAACGTTTTTTATTCAATAAAATCTTTTTTAATTTCTAAGATAAGTGATATATTTTTTTTAATATCTATATTGTTGATATATTATTGTTTTAAAACTTTTAATATAATAGAAATATCAAAAATTTTAAATTTAAATAATGGCTATCAAAATTTGTTTTTTATTAAATTAGTATGCATATTTTTATTATTATCTGCTATATCAAAGTCAGCACAATTTCCTTTTCATACTTGGTTACCATATGCTATGGTTGGTCCTACTACTGCATCTGCATTGATACATTCTGCTACTATGGTTACTTCAGGTGTATATTTAATATCTAGAGCGAGAGATATTTTTATATTTGACAACGAATTTTTTTTTATAATAAGTCTAGTTGGATCGGCTTCTATTGTTTTAGGGAGTATTCTAGCTATTTTTAATAAGGATATTAAAAAAATTTTAGCATATTCTACAATAAGTCAAATAGGATATATGTTTTTATCTATAGGAGCGAAAGCATGGAATGAAGCAATTTTATATTTAATTAGTCATGCAATTTTTAAATCTTTAATATTTATATCCACATGTTGTATAATTGCAAACAATAAAAATAATCAGAATATATTTAAGATAAGTATGTCTAAAGAAGATAATATTTTAGCCTACTTCTCTTTTTTAATAGGATCATTATCTTTAATGTCATTTCCTGTAATAACACTTGGTTTTTATAGTAAAGGGGAAATTTTATTTAAGATATTTGAATCAAAAAATTATTTATTTTTATATATAGCGATAATTGGATCAATATTTACTACTATATATACGTTAAGATTATTTTTGAATGTTTTAAGTTTAAACAAAGGTTCTATTTCAAAAAATTTACATGAAAATTTTTTTCATGATATACCTTTATTAGTATTAATGTTTTTTTCTACTTTTTTAGGTTTTTTTGCAATACCAAATTTATCTCACTTTTTTTGTCAGATTAACAAAAAAAATAATTTTTACAACTATTTAGAAGTTTTATCTAGTATAGTTACTATTGTTACATTTATTTTTTATTTTTTATCAAAAAAAAATAAACTTTTTACAAAAAAAAATTTTATATTAGAAAAAATATATACTTTTATAATTCCAATGTTCAAAAAAGATTTTTATATTAATAGTTTTTATACTTTTTTAGAGTATTTATACGTTTTTTTATCAAAAATTTTATATAAAGATATTTCTAAAAAATTTATATCTATAAGTATATTTTTTATAAAATTTTTTAATAAATTATTTTTAGAATTTCATTGTGGTAGTTTAAAAAGATATATAATAATTTTTTTTGTAGTATTAGTTTTTACTACTACATTAATAATGTTTATATAGTTTTATGTAATGTTTTTTTATATAAAAAAAAAAAAAAGAGTGGTTGTACTCTTTTAACATTGTGTTCTATTTATTAATAATTTAAAATTTTTAAAAGGGTTATTATTAATTTTTTTTAAAGGGTAAAAAAATGATACTTCCTTTTCTTATTTTTGTTCCTTTAGTCGGTGGAATATTTTCTTGGTTATTTCAATATTATAATAATAAATTACCTAAATTTATTACTATTTTTTATATGATATTAATGTTTTTTATAAATATAATTTTATTTATAAACGATGTATTACCCAAATTAAATGTGTTTAGTACATATGTATTTTCTAACAAGTTTTGTGCATCCTGGATATCTAGTTTTGGAATTAATTTTAGTCTTTATGCAGATAGATTTACGATATATATGATTTTTTTAGTAATTTTATTATCGTTTATTGCGTTATTTTTTTCTTATCAAGAAGATTATAAAAAATCTGGATCTTTTTATTTAAATATATCTATTTTAGTTTCTAGTATAATAGGAGCATTTTTGTCTACAGATTTATTTTTTTTCTTTTGCTTCTGTGAAATAATGATTTTTCCTATTTGTTTTTTAAATATTTTTTGGGGATTAAAAAAAATAGATTATGATAATAAAATAAAATCTATAAAGAGCTTTTTTATACATAGCCAAATTTCTTCTATTATTATGTTTGTTTCTATACTACTTTTAGTAAATTATTATCATCAAATTAGTGGAATATGGACTTTTAATTTTAATGTTTTAAAAAAATCTTTTATAAATAAAAGTTTTGTAGAAAATATAATTTTATGTGGTTTTTTATTGTCTTTTATAATAAAAATTCCTTCTATTCCGTTTCATACTTGGATGCCAAATATGTTTCTTTACTCTCCTAAAGGAAACATTGTCGATTTAGTAGGATTTTTATCAAAATTAGGAATATATGGATTATTAAGATTTTTTATTCCTATTTCTGGAAATATTTTACATAAAATTCAATTTTTTATGATTTTTTTAGGAATAGTAAATATTTTTTATGGTACATTTATGGCTAGCGTTAAAAATAATTTAAAGCATATTTTAGCTTATATAAATATTTCACATACAGGAATTATGTTGTTGTCAATATTTAATTTTAATAATTTGTCTTATGAAGGTTTATTATTATATATAATTTCTAGTACTATTTCTTCGTCTTCGTTGTTAGTTTTGTCTGGGAGACTATATAAAAAAACAAATACTTATAATTTAAAAAAGTTTAGTGGATTATGGAATTCTATAAGTTTGATTCCTAGTTTTTTTTTATTTTTTTCTCTGTCTAATTTTGGATTGCCTGGGACAGGAAACTTTATAAGTGAAATATTAATTTTTGTAGGTTTGTTTTTATCATTTCCAAAAATTTCAATACTTTTGACAATTAGTCTAATATTTTTTGCTTTTTGTTCTCTAAAGATGTTTCATAGAATTTTTTATGGAGATTTAAAAAAAGATTTTAAAACATGTGATTTAAGTTTTTTAGAATTGTTTTTAATTTTATTTTTAACTTTGTTACTGATTTTAATAGGACTATTTCCAAATTTTATATTTTATAATTTTAATTTTTTAAATATTTTTTTTAATTAATATGTTAGTTAATTTATTAGATATGAGGAATTTTTTAATATGTTATCTATAATTTTTAAATATATAGAATTTTGTCCATTTATAATTATGATGTTAAGTATTTCTTTTGGAATATTTTTTATAATATGTAAAAGAAATAGCTTAATAATGTTTTTAAATACTTTTTTTGGTATATTACTTACAAGTTACTATATATTATTTTTTAGAGTCAAGTTAGTTTCTGTTACAAATTTTTTTTATCATTTTGATAAATTTTCTATTTTTTTTAGTTTATTAATTTTATTCGTAGGCTTGATTACTTCTATTTTCGCATATTTTTATTTAAACAAAAACAAACCATATGTAGAAGAATATTATATATTATTGTTATTACTAGTTTTAGGAAGTGTTTCTTTAAATTTTGCTAAGCACATGTTAATTTTTTTTGTTAGCATGGAAATGATAACTTTATCTACAGTTGGATTAATTTATTTTTTTAAAGATTGTAAAAAATCTATAGAAGCTTCTTTAAAATATATGATATTTTCTAACTTTAGTTCAATATTTATATTATTTGGTTTTGGTATAATATATTTTTTTAACGGAAGTGTAGAATATTCAAATTTATTTTTGTTATTAGGAAAATATAATATTTATGAACAGGCGGTTGTATTTGTAGGAATACTTATGGTACTATTTGGAATTTTTTTTAAAATGTCGTTGTTTCCATTTCATTTTATTTTTCCTGACATATATCAAGTTTCCAATCCTTTAGTGTTAATATCTTTTTCCACTATAAACAAACTATCTTTTTTTAGTTTTTTATTATATTTTATTTCTACTACAATGATATTAAAATTTAGTTTTTTTTATAATCTTATACAAATCTTCGCTTTTTTATCTATTTTTTTTGGAAATTTTTTAGCTATATTTCAAAAAGATATTAAAAGATTGTTAGGATACGCTTCAATTAGTCAAGTAGGATATTTAATGATAGTTTTATTAAATATAAATTATTTTCCATTTTCTTCAGAAAATATGGTTCTATATTTTTTAAATTATGTATTATGTAATGTTTGTATTTTTGGATCTATGACAATAATTAATAAAAATTATTCTGGAAATAATACAAATAATGTTTTTTACAACATTTTTTATAAACATTCTTTGCTATTTAAATCTTTATATTTATCTTTTTTGTCTCTCTCCGGAATTCCCCTTACTATTGGATTTTTAAATAAATTGTACATGTTTTCTTCAGCAATATATAGTAAACTTTGGTATTTATTAGCTGTCACTACGTTTAGCAGCATTCTAGGGATGTATGTATATTTTAAGATATTAATGAGTCTATATAACTATAAAAAACATGAAAGTGATATTGATGTAGAAAATTTTTCATATACACAAAAAATTTTAGAGGTTATTATTTTTACTATTTCTATAACTTTAGTATTATTTAACTTTTTTCCGTGTAACGTATTTATTTTAAAAAATTTTTTTTAATATAATATATATATTGCTATAATTTTTATGAAGTATATAAATTTTAATATGTATTATATAATTTTATTATATTCAATAAATTTATTATTATAATTTTTCTATTATATAATTTTAAAAAGACAAAGATAAAATATACTTTGTCTTTATTATTTAAAATTAAGTTTTATTTTTTATTTTTTGCTTTTTTATAAAAGATTTAGTTATTTCAAGAAATTTTATGTTAGAAACATTTCAGAAATGGATTTTTCTTTGTTAATTCTTCTAATAGCTTCGGATAACATATTAGATAATTTAATTATTCTAACTTTTTGTATTTGTTTCATTTTTTTTTGTAAAGGTATTGTATCACATACTATTATCTGATCAATGCAAGAACTTTTCACGTTTTCTATTGCTTTTCCAGAAAAAACTGGATGAGTAGAATATGAAAAAACTTTTTTTGCTCCTTTTTCTTTTAACATAATTGCTGCATTACATAGTGTACCAGCAGTGTCTATAATATCATCTATTAAAATACAATTTCTATTTTTTATTTTTCCTATGATATTCATGACTTGTGATTCATTTTTTTTAGATCGTCTTTTATCTATTATAGCAATATCTTTATAATTTAACAGTTCCGCCACAGATCTTGTTCTTACCACTCCTCCTATGTCTGGAGATACTAATACTGGATTATTCAAGTTTATTTTTAATATATCTTTTGCTATAACTGGACTTGTAAACATATTATCTATAGGTATGTCAAAAAAACCTTGTATTTGCTCAGAATGTAAATCTACTGTTAAGACTCTATTCACTCCTACATTAGATAAAAAATTTGCAATAACTTTAGCTGTTATAGGTACTCTATATGATTTTACTCTTCTATCTTGTCTAGCATATCCAAAATACGGAATTACTGCAGTTATTCTTCTAGCAGATGCTCTTTTTAATGCGTCTATTATTATTACTAACTCCATTAAATTTTCATTGGCTGGATAACAAGTAGATTGTATTATAAAGACATCATGACCTCGTACATTTTCTTGTATATTAACGCTAATTTCTCCATCACTAAATTTAGTTACTTCAGCAATTCCTAACTTCATGTTTAAGGATTTTGCAATATCTTTAGACAAATTTTTTGTAGCATTGCCAGAAAAGATTTTCATATTTTTTAAAATTTTCCTTCTATAGAATTTACTATTTAATATTTTATTACAATATAAAATTTATTATTTAAAAAATTTATTTTTTTATTAAAATATTATTTTTATAACACAAAATTTTTAGTACAATTAAAATTATATTACTAAAATTTTTTATAATATTTTAGTATAATATAATATATTATATCAGTAATTTTATTAAAATTTTTATTAATATACATTTTTTTAATATAAATTTATGATTATATTTTTTTTGTAAACACTAAAAGTTTTGTACTTTTTTTTTAATAGTTTTATTATTACGAGTGAAATATATGGAAAAATTTATTGGAGCAAAATTATGTTTGTTTAATAAAAGGATTAAAGAAATAGAAAAAATATTTTGTAGTATAAGTTATAAAAATGACATTAAAAAATTTAATACTTTATCCAAAGAGTATCGTAAGTTAAAAAATATAACAAATTTGTTTAACATCTGGATTGTTAACAAAAAAGATATGCATCAGTACGCAGAACTTATGAAAGATTGCGATTTGTATGAATTAGCTAAAATAGAATATAATATTTTTAAGAAAAAAAAACATGAACTAGAAAAAAAAATATATAAACTTTTTTCGTATAAAAATGATAATAATAAAACTGGTTGTTTTATAGAGATTAGGTCTGCATCCGGAGGTGATGAAGCATCTATATTTGCTGGAGATTTATTTAGAATGTATACTAAATATTCTGAAATAAAAAGATGGAAAATTAAAATTGTGAGTCTTACTCATAGCGACAGAGGAGGTTTTAAAGAAGTTATTATGAAAATAAATGGTAAAAATGTTTTAAATAAATTAAGGTTTGAATCTGGTGGGCATCGAGTGCAAAGAATACCTAAAACTGAAAGTCAAGGAAGAACTCATACTTCCACTTGTACTATAGCAGTGATCCCAGAAGTTAAACATTCTAAGAAAATTTTAATAAAAAGTTCTGATCTTAAAATAGACACATTTAAATCTTCTGGTGCTGGAGGTCAGCATGTAAATACTACAGATTCTGCAATTCGTATAACACATATACCTACTGGAAACGTTGTGGAATGTCAGAATGAAAGGTCTCAGCACAAAAATAGGTCTAGAGCTATGGAAGTTTTGTATGCTAGAATAAAAAATCAAGAAGAAAAAAAAGTTAGAGAAAAAAATTCTAACATAAGAAAAAATTTGTTGGGAAGTGGAGATAGGTCTGATCGGAATAGAACATATAATTTTGCACAAAATAGAATCACCGATCATAGAATAAACTTGAGTTTGTATTGTTTAGATAAAGTATTAAATGGTGCATTAGATTTAATAATAGATCCTATTATTAGAAAATATGAAGTAGAAAACTTTTTTGCATTTGATAAGAACATATACTAATATATTTAAATATCATTTTTTTATAATATTTTATATAATTTTTTTAGTAAAAGTTTAAGAAATTATTATATTGTAAAAAATAGTTTTAAAATTTTTTCAAAATCAAAACTATTAGAATAATAGGATTTTATATTATGAAAAACTTAGTATTAGTTTTGAATTGCGGCAGTTCTTCAATAAAATTTTCTGTTTTAGATCCGAATAATGAAGTTGTATATTTAAATGGAGAAGCCAGTGCGCTAAATTTAGATTCTTCTTCAATAATATGGAATACAAAAAATAACAAAAAAATTTCAGTTTGTAAAAAGTTTATGTCTCATAATTATGCTATTGAATATTTATGTAAAGAAATATTGTTAGAGAAAAATAGTTTGTTGTTTTCTAAAATTATTGGTTTTGGTCATAGAGTAGTTAACGGGGGAATAAATTTTAAAAAATCTGTTTTAATTGATAATTTAGTAATTAAAAAATTAGAAAAATGTATTTTTTTAGCTCCTATTCACAATCCATTAAATTTAATGGGAATAAAAAAGTTTATTAAACTTTTTCCAAAATTACATAACAAAAATGTTGCAGTATTTGACACTAGTTTCCATTATAAAATTCCAAAAATGTCTTATTTATATGCAATACCAAAAGAATTTTATTATAAATATTCTATAAGAAAGTATGGCGCTCATGGAATTAGTTGTAACTACATATTACAAAAATCCTCTAAAATATTTAAAAAAAATATAAAATGTTTAAATGTAATAATTTGTCATCTTGGAAACGGTTCTTCTGTATCCGTAGTAAAAAATGGTGTATGTATAGATACTTCTATGGGGTTTACTCCGACAGATGGTTTAATCATGGGTACCAGGTCTGGAGATATAGATCCTTCTATAATATTTTATATGAATGAAAACTTGGGAATTAGTATAAAAGATATAAAAAATATTTTGAACAATAAGTCAGGAATATTAGCGCTGAATGGTAAAAGCAGTGATTTTAGACATTCTGAAAATAAATATTATTCATCTGAAATAGATAAGTTAACTATAACAATGTTTTGCTATAGATTAGCAAAATATATAAGTTCATATTTTTTTTTAATAAAAAATAAAATTGATGCTATAATATTTACTGGAGGAATAGGAACTAATTCAAGTTTAGCAAGAAAAATTACTATACATTATTTAAATTCTTTAAATTTTTATATAGATAATAAAAAGAATCAAAAGAAATGTCTAGATTTTAACTTTATTAATAAAAATGATACAATTCCTATATTAGTAATTTCTACTAATGAAGAAATAGTGATAGCTAAAGATACTTTTAATTTAGTAAGTTAAAAGTTATAATATTTTTATTTAGCATATATTAAACAATAAAACAATTATAGGTGCTATTTTGTTAAGTTCAATAATTTTAATTCCAATTGGCAGAAAAGTAGATCTCACTTCAATATCTTTAAACTTAATATATTTAATGCAAAAAAAAAAAATTAAAACAACTTTTTTTAAAATAATTTATGAAAAATGTGCAAAATCTAGTTTAGATCATACTACTAGAATTATTAATAAAAACAAACTTTCCAATTTTATAGTGCCTATTATAGTAAAAGACATTTTAGTTTTATCAGATAAAAAAAAATATAATTTTTTTTTAGAAAAATGTATAGAAAAATATTATTCACTAGATAACACAAATAAAATTATGTTATTAGAAGGAATTAGTACAAAATATAATAGTTATATAGAAAGAAAATTTAATATAGATTTTGCTAGAAGCATAAATTCAAAAGTTATATTTGTTTGTAATCATGACACATTTTTTTATGATTATAATTTTAAGATCATAAAACATTTTTTTTTAAAATATTTTCGTATGAATAATAGTTGTATATTAGGTACTATTGTACACAAATATGAAAAAAAATATATAAAAAATTGCTTTAAAGTAAAGCCTTACATAGATAATAAAAATATACAAAATAAAATTTTTTATAAAAAATTGCTAAAGTTACACCATTTTAAAAAATCTTTAAATCTATTAACTACAGTTTTTTGGACTATAAGAGAATATAAAATTTGTACATCTATGTTATTTAACATAATTTCAATAAAATATTTATATGATAAGAAAACTTTTTTAAAAAAAATAAAATTTTTTATTTTTGAAAATTTTAGTATTAATTGTAATAAACATTTTTATAAATACTGCATATTAATTGTAGATACTAATAATAGTATGATTTTTAATAACTTTTTGTCAGTTTTATATAAAAATTTTTATATAGGTGCTATTTTATTAGTAGGTAACAAAAACAATGTTAGACGTTTTACTAAATTATTTTTTTATGCTTATAGAAAAAATATCCCTGTATTTTTTTCTAATAATAGTATATTTAAAATTTTTGATTCTTTAAAAACTTTTTCTAAATATAATTTAGATATTTATTATAATATGAATAAATCAATTATAAAAAATAATTTTTTATTTAAAATAGATGAATTGTTTAAAAATATTTTTTCTAGAAGTGAAAATTTTTTTTTAACTCCTTACTATTTTAAATATTATTTAAAAAAGAGAGCCAAATTTTTTTATAATAGTATTATATTTCCAGAAGGATACGAAATAAGAATTCTGAAAGCAGTTTCTATATGCGCTAAAGAAAAAATAGCTAGATGTGTGTTGTTAGGTAATAAAAAAAAGATACAAAAGTTGTTAATAGATAACAATATATATTTAGATAATAATATAAGTATTATAAATCCTAAAAGTATTAGAAATAAATATATAAATTTATTTATAAAAAGTAGATTGCCTAAGATTTTAAGTGAGTCTGATGCTAAAAAATTGTTACAAGATAATTGCGTATTAGCAACTTTGATGTTAAAAAATAATGAATTTGATTGTTTAGTTTCCGGATCCGCTAACACCACGGCTAATACTATTAGACCAGCTTTACAAATTATTAAAACTAAGCCTTCGTCTTCTTTAGTATCTTCTTTCTTTTTTATGCTGCTAGAAGAAAAAGTTGTAATATATGCAGATTGTGCTATTAACATAAATCCTGACTCATATCAATTAGCTGAAATTGCTATTGAGACAGCCAATTCTGCTCGTAAGTTTGGAATATTTCCTAAAATAGCTATGATTTCATATTCTACTGAAAGTTCCGGAAGTGGTTCTTCAGTCGATAAAGTAAGACAGGCTACTGCTATTATAAAAAGAAAAAAACCTAATTTGTTAGTAGATGGTCCAGTACAATATGATGTTGCAATTAGTAGTAAAATATCTAAATTAAAAAATTATAATTCTAATATTTCTGGTATAGCTAATATATTTATTTTTCCAGATTTAAATACTGGAAACACTGTTTATAAAGCGGTACAAAATTCTACTAATGCGATTGCCATAGGGCCTATTCTTCAAGGAATAAATAAACCTGTTAACGATTTGTCTAGAGGTGCTACAATTGAAGATATAATTTATACTTCGGCAGTAACTTCTATACAACTTGAGTAATTTAATATTGTAGAAATTTTATAGAAATAAGAACATAAATAAAAAATCTTATTTCTATAAAAATATTTTATATAAAAAATATTTTTTTTAATTTATAAAATTGTATAAAAATATCGTGGTTTTTATTATTTTTAAACAATATTAAAAATGTAATGTTTTCACATTCTTTTTACTTTATTTTTTTTACAGTATGTTACAAACTTGTTAAAAAAAAATTTTATCATAATTTTATAAAAAAATATTTTACTTAATATTTTTTTATAAATTTTTTAAATTTTTGTTAAAGAATGTTTATATTAAAATTAAAAAAGTTATAGTTTTTTATTTAATTTAGGAATAGTGACTTTTTGTAATGCTACTACCTTTTCTTGTTTTTTTGTTCTTATTAAAATAACTCCTTGAGTATTTCTACTCAATACTCCTATTTCAGATACTCTAGTTCTTACTAAAATTCCTGAGTTTGTAATCATTATTATTTCATTATTTTTTGTTACTTGTATTGAAGCTATTACTACACCATTTTTTTTTGTTATTTTTATAGAAATTATTCCTCTAGTAGCTCTAGATTTTATTGGAAATTCTGAAACTTTTGTTCTCTTTCCATATCCATTTTGTGTAACTGTTAAAATTTCTCCATGCTTTTTAGGTATTATTAGAGAAACTACTTTATCCTTTTTATTTATTTTTATTCCTCTTACACCGGCTGCATTTCTACCCATTTTCCTAACATAGTTTTCTGAAAAATGTACTACTTTACCTTGTGAAGTAAATAACATTACAGTATCTGATCCATTAGTTAAAGATACTCCTATTAATTCATCTCCTTTGTTTAAATTAATTGCTATGATACCTGAATTTCTTTGTTTTTGAAACTTTGTTAATGAGGTTTTTTTTACTATTCCATTTAGAGTTGCCATAAAAATATTTGTGTTTTGACTATATTTGCATACTGGTAAAATTGCTGTGATTCTTTCATTAAATTTTAAAGGTAATAAATTTACTATTGGCTTTCCTCTGGTGTTTCTATGTGATATAGGAAGTTGATATACTTTCATCCAATATATTATACCTCGACTAGAAAAGCATAGTATAGTATCATGAGTATTAGTTACTAATAAGCATTCTATAAAATCTTTTTCTTTAATTTTTGCCGCTAATTTACCTCTGCCTCCTCTTCTTTGAGCATTGTAATCTGATAAAGGTTGGTATTTTACATATCCTGAATGTGATAAGGTTACTACTACATCTTTTTTAGTTATTACATCTTCTATATTAATTTTAGAAATTTCATGTTTTATTTTAGTTCTTCTTTTGTCACCAAACTGTTTTTTTATATGTTCTAATTCCTTTTTTATTACATGTGTTAATTTATTTTTATAATTTATTATATTAGTTAATTTTTTTATTTTATTTAATATTTCTTTATATTCTGTATGAATTTTTTTACTTTCTAAATTAGTTATGTTTTGTAATTTTAGGTCTAAAATTGCTATAGATTGTTTTTTTGTCAAAAAATATTTTTCATTTGTTATATTTTTTTTATGCTCTTGATAATCTTCTAATATTATATTTTTTTCCAAAAGCATTTTATAAAAGTTGTTCTTTTTAATTTTCCATGTTTTTTTCAATAAAATATTCTTTGCATATGACATATTTGGAGATTTTTTTATTATTTTTATTATTATATCTATATTATTTATTGCTACTTCAAATCCTTCTAATAAATTAGATCTTTCATAGTTTTTTTTTAATTCAAAAATGCTTCTCCTAATTACTATTTCTTTTCTGTGATATAAAAAAGCATTTAAAATTTCTTTTAAAGACATAATTTTAGGTTTTCCGTTATATAATGCAACCATATTAATTCCAAAAGAAATTTGTAAATTACTTAATAAATACAGTTTGTTTAAAATTACTTCTGCAATAGCGTCTTTTTTTATTTCTATTACTATTCTTAGTCCTTCTTTGTCTGATTCATCCCTTAAAGTACTAATACCTTTTATTTTTTTTTCTTTTATAAGATTAGAAATTTTTTCTATTAATTTAGACTTATTTACTTGATATGGTATTTCTTGCACTATTATGCTTTCTTTTTTAGTTTTTTTATTTTTTTTTATAAAACTTTTTGCTCTAATATATATTTTGCCTTTTCCTGTTTCATATGCTTTCTTAATACCTTCATGTCCATGTATTATTCCTCTTGTTGGAAAATCTGGTCCTGGTATTTCTTTCATTAAGTCTTCTAAAGAAATTTTCTTATTTTCTAGATATTTCATACATCCATTGATTACTTCTTTAATATTATGAGGAGGTATGTTGGTAGCCATACCTACTGCGATTCCAGAAGATCCATTTATTAGTATGTTGGGTATTTTTGTAGGTAAAATTTCTGGTATTTTTTCTGTATCATCATAGTTAGATACAAATTTAACAGTATTTTTATTTAAATCATTAATGAATTCATGAGAAATTTTTGACATTTTTATTTCAGTATATCGCATGGCAGCAGCAGAATCTCCGTCTATAGATCCAAAATTTCCTTGCCCTTTTATTAGCATGTATCTTAAAGAAAATGGTTGTGCCATTCTTACTATTGCTTCATATACAGCAGAATCTCCATGAGGATGATATTTACCAATTACATCACCTACTATACGTGCGGATTTTTTATATGGTTTATTATAATAGTTTTTTAATACATTCATTGCAAACAATATTCTTCTATGAACTGGTTTTAATCCATCTCTAACGTCTGGTAAAGCTCTACCTATTATTACTGACATAGCATAGTCTAAATATGAATTTTTTAATTCTTTTTCTATATAGACGTTTTCTATATCTTTATAATCTGTCTGCATTTTTTTTCATTTCCTAATATTTTTTGTATATAATATTAATATAATATTATTAATTTTATTAAATTAAATGTTAATATAACTATTTATTAT
The DNA here is from genome assembly GCF_039370165.1 of Buchnera aphidicola (Chaitoregma tattakana). Classification (NCBI taxonomy): domain Bacteria; kingdom Pseudomonadati; phylum Pseudomonadota; class Gammaproteobacteria; order Enterobacterales; family Erwiniaceae; genus Buchnera; species Buchnera aphidicola. Next base: position 145,307 of record NZ_CP134991.1, read on the forward strand.
ATGTATATTTTTGTATATTAATATTTAATTAATATAATTGTATCTTTTTAAATATTTTTATCAACTAAAGTTGATTATAATTTTTTTTAATATTTTTATTTTTATTTTATATTTAAATTTCAATTTTTTTTAACAATTTTTTAAAAAACGTTGGTAAACATTATGAATTCTGAAGAAAAAATACTTATAAAAAATTTATTTAAAAAAATAAATAGTATAGAAAAAAAGTTTTCTAAAAAGGACAGTGAAGCAAATAATTTAATTTTAGATCTTTTGAAGAAAAATCCGAACTCTTATTATTATATAGTACAATCTTTATTGGTTCAGGATGAAGTGATATTAAGGTTAAATAACAACATTAATAAATTAAAAATAAAAATAGATGAATTAAAAAAATTTAAGAAGAATACTAAAAAAAGTTTTTTATCTAACTTTTTTAATTCAGATAAAAATGATTCTGAAAATAGTAATATTAGAAATAATACAGACATAAAAAAAAACTATGTAATTAACAATGAAAACAAAGATAATGAAAAACGTAGTTGTTTTTCTCAGAATAATAATGGTAGCTTTTTAGGTAATGCTTTGCAAACAGCAGCTGGTGTAGCAGGTGGTATAGCTTTTGGAAACTTATTAACTAGTTTATTTCATTCTAATAGATATGATCAACCTGTAATAAATGATATACATAATACGAATTTTTTTAATGTAGAAGAAAATTCTAAAAATAATTTAGAAAACTATGATATTAATAAAAAAGATGTCCTTAAAGAAGAAGTAGATAATACTGAACATCATGATTTAGAAAAAAGCAGTTTCGATGTTATAAATAATGATTCTATAGATGAGTCAGAAGAAAATTTTATAGAAAATGATTTTATATAATATAAAATTTATATTTTTTACATATAATACTAAACCAGCAAAAATATGCATGCTGGTTTTATTTAAATATTTTTATTTATTATTTAAATATTTCTTTAATCCCTCTATATTAGGTTGTATTCCAATTTTTTTATTATTCCAATCTGATGGACATACTTCTCCTTTTTTTTTGTGAAAATTTATTGCATCTATCATTCTTATAGTTTCTTCAATATTTCTTCCATATGGAAGATCGTTTATTGTTTCATGTTTTACAACACCATCAGAATCTATTAAAAATGTGGCTCTTAAAGCTACACTCATTTCAGGATGTTCAATTCCATATAGTTTTTGTATTTCTTTTTTTATATCAGATATTATTATATATTTTAAATTTCCTATACCTCCATTTTTTATAGAAATATTTTTCCAAGTATAATGTGAATAAATTGAGTCACAGGATACTCCTATTACTCTAACATTTCGTTTTATAAATCTATTATACATATTGTTAAACTTTGAGATTTCTGTAGGGCACACAAACGTAAAATCCATAGGCCAAAAAAATAGTACAGAAATTCTGTTTTTTATATATTTTTTAAAATCAAAATTTTTTACTATATCGTTATTTTCTAATATTGCTGGAGCAAAGAATGTAGGAGCTTTTTTTGTTACTAAAGTCATATTTTACCTATATTTTTTATGTTGCTTAATTTTTATAAAAATATTATTTTATTAGTTAAAATCAATATTATTTTGTAATAAGTATATGTTGTATATGAATAAAATTATAACATGGAAAAATATATTGGATATTGAAAATAAAAAATATTTATCTAAAATATTAAATTTTATAAACATGGAGAGATTGAAAAAAAAAATATATCCTCCAAAAAATTTTGTGTTTTCAGCATTTAGATATACTAGTTTTAATAATATTAAAATAGTTATATTAGGACAAGATCCTTATCATAAATGTGGTCAAGCTAATGGATTATCTTTTTCAGTAAATAATGGTGTAAAAATACCTCCTTCATTAAAAAATATATTTAAAGAATTAAAAAATAATATACCAAGTTTCAGAATTCCTAGTCATGGATTTCTATTAAAATGGGCTTTACAAGGGGTTTTTTTATTAAACACTGTTCTCACAGTAGAAGAAGGAAGACCTAACTCCCATAAAAAAGTTGGGTGGGAGAATTTTACTGATGTAATAATAAAAAAAATTAGTAAAAATAAGAAAAATATAATTTTTTTACTATGGGGTAAAATAGCACAAAGGAAAATTAATTTAATTAATTTAAAAAAACATATTATATTATTAGCATCACATCCATCACCTTACTCTGCAAGAAATGGTTTTTTTGGTTGTAATCACTTTGTAAAAGTGAATAATATTTTATCTTCTTTAAATAAAAAAACAATAGATTGGAATATATAGAAATATATAATTTTATTTATTTATAAAATTTGTTTTTTATTTTTGATAAAGCTTTTAATATTAATGGTATCCCTTCAAGTATAGGGTTATTCATAATTTTTTTTTCTTTTATTTTTTTATTTATTTTTTTTATTTTTTTTATTATTTTTGTTATGTTTTTAATAAATAAATTAACATTTTTTTGTTTTATTTCTTTTTTTCTCTTATTTACTTCTTTTTTCATATTTTCTATATTTGCTTTTTCCCTTAAACTAATTTCTTTGTCTATTTTCTCAAGTTTTTTAAATTTTTCTAAGTATTTTTTAATTTTTAATTTAATATTTTTGTTTTTTTCTATGTACGTCTTAATAGTTTTTTTTTGTTTTTTTTCGTCATGTTTAATATTGTCATGTATAATATTTTTTTTTTTCATAGTTTTATTATCTATTACATATTATTAAAAAGTTATTTTTTATTGTTATTATTTTTATGTTTTTGGAGCTGGCGGGATTCGAACCCGCGTCCAAATAACATTTAATAAAATAGGTATTACATGCTTATTCTATTTTTTATTAGTTTAAATTTTTTTAATATATAGAAATATTACAAAAATCATAATACATATTTAATTTCTTTTTATAAAAACATGTATATTTTTTACAAAAATATCTCTTTTTTTATATGACCTTTATATCTAATATTAAAGAGAATGATTAGAAAAAGGGCTTTTTCTGTTTTTTAAGCAGCTAAAGCGTATTGTGTTCTTTTTGCAAATATTTTTTTCGGTTTTTTACGAGGCCACCGACCCTCGACATGAACCTAAAATTTTAAAATTATTTGTCAAATCCTAAAACAGCCCCTATTAAAAAAAATATTATTTTATTATCTCAAAAAAAAATGTGTATGTCTATATCTTATTTTATATTTTTATTTTATAATAAAATTAAAATAATATTTTTTAAAATATTTTAAAAATTTTGTAATTTAATTATAAACTTATAAAAATGAATGTTATAGAAAAAATTAAAAATCAAATAAAAAATAATTCAATATTATTATATATGAAAGGCAGTATACATTATCCTAGTTGTGGTTTTTCTTCTCAGGCTTCTAAAATAATTTTGGCGCACACTAAAAAATGTAAATATGTAGATGTTATAAAATACCCCGAAATAAGACGAGAATTACCTAAATTTGCTAATTGGCCTACTTTTCCGCAATTATGGGTTTCAGGAAAATTAGTTGGTGGTTGTAGTATTATAATAAATATGTCAAAAACAGGTGAACTAAAACAAATTTTAAAAAACATATAATTTTTTATTTTTTAACAATTTTTTTTGATAAAGATATAACATTAAATTTTAAATTTAAAATTTATTGTTATATCTATTTTTTACATTTTTTTAATTGGCCACCCACCTAGTTTTTTCCATTTATTTACTATTTTGCAAAACAAGTTAGCGGTTTGCGTAGCGTCATATATTGCAGAATGTGCTTGTTTATTATCAAAATATATTCCTATGTTTTTACATGCTTTTGCAAGAACTGTTTGTCCTAATGCTAAACCACTTAATGTGGCTGTATCAAAAGTTACAAATGTGTGGAATGGATTTTTTTTTATTTTATTTCTTTTTATAGCAGACATAAAAAAATTTAAGTCAAATATAGAATTATGAGCTACTATTATTCCTTTTTTACATTTTTCTAATTTTATTCCTTCTTGAACTTTTTTTATAATTTTATTTATAGCTACTTTTTCGCTTACAGCACCTCGTAGAGGACTGAATGGATCTATTTTATTAAATTTTATAGACATTTCATTTACTATAGATCCTATAAATGGTTTTATATGATAATGTAAAATTTTTTTTTTTTTCAACCATCCTAACTTATCCATTTTTAATGTAATTGCTGCTATTTCTAGTAGAGCATCTGTTTCATAGTTAAATCCAGCTGTTTCTATATCTATTACTACAGGATAAAAGTTTCTAAATCTTTTTTTTAAAAAATAATTTATTTTATTGTTTTTGTGTTCCATATCAGTTCCAAGAATTTTGTTTTCTATATATCATGTAAAAAAAATATTTATAAAAAAAATTGTGTATATTTTATCATTTTTATTTATAATAAAATTAATATTAATTTTATTATATAAATATTTTATTTTAGGAGTTTACATACATGTTTCAATTACCTAGTTTAAGTTATTCATATACATCTCTTGAACCATATATAGACGAAGAAACTATGTTTATACATTATAATAAACATCATAAGAATTATTTAGAAAATTTAAATAATATTCTTATTAAGAATAATATTTCTTATTCATCTTTAGAATCTTTAATAAAATCTATTAATAAAATAGATATTAAAGATATACAACAACTTAAAAATCATGCTGGAGGTCATTATAATCATTCATTGTTTTGGAAGAATATTAAGTTAAATACTAATATAAATAATAATTTTAAAAAGGTTATAGAAAAGAATTTTGTCAATATAAAAAATTTTAAGAACAAGTTTGAGAAAATTGCATCTATGCATTTTGGTTCAGGATGGATATGGTTAGTTATTAGAAATGATAAAAAGTTAGAAATTGTTTCTACAAAAAATCAAGATAATACACTTATGTATAGTAACTCACAAGACTCTATTAAATATCCAATTTTTGGATTAGATCTTTGGGAGCATGCTTATTACTTGAAGTATAAAAATAATAGAATAGCATATATAAAAAATTTTTGGAAAATTTTAAATTGGGATTTTGTTTCTAAAAGATATAACAATTTTGTAGAAAAAAAATTATTTTAAATGTTTATTAATTAAAATATGTTAGTAATAAAAAATTTTTTGTGTTTTTTAATTTTTTTTAGTGTTTTAATAAGGAATTCTATCTTTGAAAAATATTAAATTAATAGTTGGGTTATCTAATCCTTATAAAGAATATAAAAAAACTAGACATAATGTTGGCTCATGGTTTATAAGAATTTTATCTAGAAAAGTATCAGTAGATTTAAAAATCAAAAACAAATTTTTTGGGTATATAGGATTATGGAAAAAATGTAAAAATGATATTTATTTGTTAATTCCTAATTTATATATGAATTTAAATGGAATTTCTATAAGTATAGTGTCATCGTTTTATAAGATAAAAAGTGATGACATTTTAATAATTCAAGATGATTTAAACACTGATATAGGAAAATATAATTTTATTAATTCTCACAATAGTTATGGGCATAATGGTATTAAAAATGTAAAAAGCAAATTTGAAAAAAATACTTTATTTAAAAGAATTTGTATTGGTATTGGTAAGCCTGATAAAAATGTGAATTTATCATCTTATGTATTATCTATTCCTACAGAAACAGATAAAAATTTAATTATACAATCTATAGAAAAATCTATGCATATAATAGAGAAATTTTTGTAATATAAGTTATTTTTTTTCAAAATTAATATTTTATGGATTTTATAACATCACTTTATAACAATTTCTTAGAGTAATTTTAATTATGTCTTTAACATGTGGTATAGTAGGTTTGCCTAATGTTGGTAAATCAATGTTATTTAATATATTGACTAAGTCAAATGTACCTTCTAAAAATTTTCCATTTTGTACTATACAGCCTAATATAGGAATTTCTTTAATAGAGGATAAAAGGATTGATAACATTTTTAAAATTATAAAGTCTAAAAATGTTGTGAAATCATATATAAAATTTGTAGATATAGCTGGTTTAATAAAAAATTCACATTTAGGATATGGTTTAGGAAATAAATTTTTAGAAAACATAAAAAAGGTTGATGCAATATTGCATGTAGTAAGATTCTTTAAAACATGTGATGTTATTCATGTTAATAACAAAATAAATCCTAAATATGATGTAGATTTAGTAAATGTAGAACTTATGTTGTCTGATTATCAAGACTGTAAAAGGTATATTAAATATTATGAAAAACAAATTTATAAAGAAAGTTTTAAGCTCAAAGCATATAATTTAGAAATTTTATCAGTATTAAAAAAATGTGTAAGTAAATTAAAAAAAAATATAATGATTTCTAATATTTGTTTTGTAAAAAGTGAAAGGAAAATTTTAAATTCATTTAACTTTATAACTAACAAGCCTTTTATATATATTGCTAATATAGATTTAGAAGATTTTTTTTTATTGAAAATTCAAAAAAAAATACCTATTATGTTAAAATCTTTTCCTTACAAAATTTTTCCAGTTTGTATAAATTTTAATAAAAAGTATATTTATAATAAAAGTTCAAATAATGATATGTTATTAAATTTTTTTTTGGAAGATATAAAAAAAATTGTGTATGTAACATTTAATTTATTAAAATTACAAACTTTTTTTACTATAGGAAAAAAAGAAACAAAATCATGGATTATAAAAAAAGGCACTAAAGCTATTGATGCTGCTAATATTATACACACTGATTTTAAAAAAGGATTTATAAGAGCTAAAATAGTTTCTTATAAAGATTTTATGTTTTATAAAAGTATTAATTTATTAAAAAAATATGGAAAGTATAGATTAGAAGGAAAAGACTATATATTATCTGATGGAGATATTGTTAATTTTTTATTTAATATTTAGTATTAAATATATAAAATTTTTTATTACTTTAATAAGTTTCCTATCAAGTCTATAAGTATTACTTGTTAGGAAACTAAAGTTTATAACAGAAATTTTTTCAGTGAAGAAAATTTAGGATCTATAGAAAATGATATAGATTTTATGTTATTTTGGTCTATTATTTTTTTTGGTAATTTTATCTTTATAGGAATAATTTTTTCAACTGTGTTTTTAAATTTTAATGGATGAGCTGTACCTAAAAATAGTCCGTGATCTTCTTTTTTCATATTTTTTTTTAGTACTGTGTATGCTACTGCAGCATGAGGTTCTGATATATATTTTAAATTATATAGTTCTTGTATACTTTTTTTAGTTTGTTCTTCCGACACGCTTCCAAATTTTAAGTTTTTAGAATTTTTTATATCCCATTTGTTTTGTTTAAACAATTCTAATACTCTGTCCCAATTATTTGGTATGCTTATGTCCATAGCGTTAGATATTGTTGAAATTGTTTTTTTAGGGTTCCAATGTCCGCTTTTTAAAAATCTTGGAACAGTATCATTAGAATTAGTAGAAGCTATAAAATTCTTTATTGGCAGTCCTATTGATTTTGCAATTAGCCCCGCTGTAATATTTCCGAAATTTCCACAAGGTACTGATATGATTAAATTTTTTCTATTTTCTGTTTTTATTAAAGAAAATGCTTCAAAGTAGTAACATACTTGTGCTAACAGTCTACTTATATTTATAGAATTTCCAGAGTTTAAACCGATTTTTTTTTTTAATTCAGAATCATTGAAAGCAGTTTTTACGAGATTTTGGCACTCGTCAAAACTTCCATTTACAGATATTGTTTTTATATTTTTTCCAAGAGTACAGAACATTTTTTCTTGTATTTTACTTATTTTTCCCTTTGGATATAGTATTACTACATTTACATTTTTCATATTATAAAATGCATTTGCTACAGCAGCTCCTGTATCTCCTGATGTGGCTGTGAGTATTGTAACTTTTTTTTTATTTACTTTGTTTAAGAAATGTATAATTTGAGACATAAACCTAGCACCAAAATCTTTGAATGCCAATGTAGGACCATGAAATAACTCTAAACATGAAACGTTTTTATTTATTGATTGAATTTTTGGATGTATAGAATAAAATGATTTTTTAACTATTTTCTGCAAATTTTTTTTAGATATTTCTGATCCTATAAAAGAATTTAATATTCTGCAACTTTTTTCATGAAAGTTCATGTCTAACATTTTATTTATTTCTTTTTCTTTGAAATATGGCATTTTTTTGGGGAAAAATAGTCCTTGTCTGTCGCACAATCCAAGTTCTACTGCTTCTAAAAATGTTACTTCTTTTTTATTATTTTTCATACTATATAATTTCATATTTTACCTTTTTATTACAGTCCCTTTATTGTTTACTTTACATATTTTTACAAATCCTTGGTTGTTTATTAAATAGTTTTTTTCTAACCATTTAGAGATGCTATTCGCTGATTCTGTATTATTACATATAGAAAATATTGTTGGTCCTGACCCTGATATTCCAAAACCTATTGATCCTTCTTTTTTTAAATTTTTTCTCATTTTAAGAAATCCAGGAATATATTTCATTCTATATGGTTCAGCTATTATATCTTTTATAAAGCTTATAGCTAGTTTTTGTTGTGCAGAATATGATGAATGAATAAATCCTGCTAAATTTCTGCTATGTTCTATACAAGTATGTAACTTATATCTTTTTGGTAATATTTTTCTAGCTTTTGATGTAGATACATTTGTGCCCGGCCATGCAACAACCCATTTCCAGTTTTTAAAATATGGAATGGATTGACTAATGTATTTTTTGCTTTGTAGTATAATTTGTAATCCACCTAAAAAACATGGTGCTACATTATCATAATGTATATTTCCTGATATTTCTCCTTCTAATCTCCCCATAATATTTAATAATTCTTTTTTAGATAGAGGTTTTTTACAAAATTCGTTCATAGCTACTAGACTTGCTGAAATAGAACATGCACTAGAACCCAAACCTGATCCAATAGGCATATTTTTTTCTAAAGTAATTAGCACAGATATTTTTTTGTTTATTTTTTTGCAAAAATATTTCCAGCATTTCCATATAATATTTTCAGTAAATACTACAGGTAATTGTTCAGAAAATTTTCCTATATTTTTTATCTCAAACTTTTTATGTTCTTTTATTTCTACAATGTCCCCAAAATTAGAATTATCTATAGGAGATATCGCTATTCCTAATGTATCAAATCCAACACTAATATTTCCTATAGTAGCTGGTGAATAAACTCTGATCATAATTATTTTCCACGTTATTATGATATTATACGTAATAAATCTGAAAATACTCCAGCGGAGGTTACTGTATTTCCCGCTCCATATCCTCTTAATATTAATGGTGTGGGATTGTAATATTTACTATAAAATATAAAAGCATTTTCTCCATTTTTTATGTTATACAAAGGATCATTTTTACTGATTTTTTCTATTTTTACTTGACATTTTTTGTTTTCTGTTATGGAACCTACTAATCTTAAAACTTTTTTTTGTTTTTTTGCTGTTCTTATTTTATCAGAATAAAAGTTTTGTATATTATTTAAGTTTTTAAACAAATCTTTTTTGTTTATATTTTTTGTTACAATGTTTTTTGGTAAGATTTTCGATATATTAATATTTTTTAGTTCTAAATTTATTCCTATTTCTCTAGCTATTATTAATATTTTTCTTGCAACATCTATGCCTGATAAGTCATCTATTGGATTAGGTTCAGTAAAACCTAATTTTTGAGCTTGTTTTACGGCTTCTACGATAGAATAATTTTCTTCTAATTTACCAAATATATATGATAATGAACCTGATAGTATTCCTCTAAATTTTATTATTTGATCTCCTGAAATTATTAAATTTTTTAGATTTTCTATTATTGGTAATCCAGCACCTACATTAGTTTCATATAAAAATTTTTTTTTATATCTTATTAAATAATTTCTAATTTTTTTATAGTATTTCATACTACTAGTATTAGCTTTTTTGTTAGATGCTATTATATTAAATCCCTTTTTTATAAAATAATCATAATTTTCAGAAATTTCTTTACTAGACGTACAGTCTACTATTATGGGATTATTGAGTTTTTTCTTTGTTATTTTTTTTATATACTCTTTTATATTTATTTTTTTATCTTTTTTTTGTATTAAATTTTGGTATTGCTCTGTGTTTATGTTGTTTGTTTTTATAATATAATTTTTTGAATTTGATATTCCTAATATTTTTATATCTATTTTGTTTTTTTTTAGTTTATCTTTTTGTAAATTTATCTGTTTAAGAAGTTTATATCCCACACCTCCCACACCTATTAAAAACACTTCTGATGTTTTGTTTACATTTATGTTAAAAAATTTATTATGTATAGAGTTTATAATTTTTTTTGTATATTTTTTTTTTATTATTATGGATATTGAGTTTTTAGAATCATTTAAAAGTACTGAAATTATTTTTATGTCTATTTCTTTTATAGCAGAAATTATTTTATATAGAATTTTTATTTTAAAAACTATATTTTTTCCAATAATAGATACTATAGATAATTTTTTTTTTATTTTTATTTTGTATTTCTCTTTTTTTGCTAAATGTTTTTTTAATATATTATTTATAAGATGAAAGGGGTTTTTATCTTCTTTTATTGATGTTAAAATTGTAATTTTTTTTTCGCTAATTTTTTTATAATCAAAAATTTTATATTGATTATTTGATGTTACTAATTTTAATATTTTTTTTAAAACTATTCTATTTATTTCTTTTTTAAATAATATTTTTATTATTATAAAGTCTTTTAAATAAGTAATGCTTTTTACTATTTGTTTAAACACATTTTTACTTTTATTGCTAATTATAGTTCCTTTAGTTTCTGGACAATAAAAATTTTTTATTATACATGGTATATTCTTTTTATACAAAGGATAAATTGTTTGAGGATGTATTATCTCTGAACCACATTTTGATAATTCTAAAGCTTCTTCATAAGAAATTCTTTCTACAAGTTTAGCTTTACTAATGTTTTTAGGATTTGCTGTACAAATTCCCTTAACATCTTTCCATATTTCACAAGAAGTTGCATCTATGCAATTTGATAATATAGCTGCAGAATAATCAGACCCATTTCTTCCTAGTATGGTTACTTCATTTTTTAAGTTTCCTGAAATAAATCCTGGAATTAAAATTATTTTATTATTGTATTGTTTTATTTTTTTAAGTTTTTTAGTAGATTCTTTTATATTGACTTTAGCATTTAGATAATTTTCGTCTGATAAAGTATTTTTTATTGGATCTAATATTGTAGAATTCACATTTTTACTTTTTAAAATACTGTTCATTATTTCTGTAGATATAATTTCTCCTTTGCTCATTATAATAGCTTGTTTTTTTTTGTTTATTTTATTAGAATTATTATTTTTACTAAAGATTTTTTCTATTATGTTTATTTGAAATTCTATTTCATTTTTTGTTTTTTTAATTTCAAATTTTTTATTTGTTTCATAAATAGTTTTTAAGATTTTATTAACTTTGCTTTTAACTTTTTTTAAACTTTTATTTTTTTTATTTTTAACATTATTTTTAATAGAAAGAATTAAATAATCTGTAATTTTGTATGGCGCTGACAATACAACTAAAATTTGTTCAGTTTTGCTTTTTTTTTTAAGTATTTCAGAGATTAGTATAAACTTTTTTGCATCTGACAAAATAGAACCACCAAATTTTAATACTTTCACAATTTTATTTTTCCTGTATATATAGATATTATACTTTTTTTAATGTTTTTACTGATAAACAATTCTATTATAAATTTATAATTATAATATATAAAGCGTTGAATAATACTTTTTTTAACGACTTTTTTGTTTATTATTTATTTTTTGTTTTTTTACAATATTTATTTTATAAAATTTTATATTAATTTTTATATTAACAATTTTAGTTGTAGACCTTATGCTTCCTTTTATTTAACTATTTGTTTATCTCTAATTTCTGATACTGTTTTGCAATCTATGCACAAAGTAGCAGTTGGTCTTGCTTCTAGTCTTTTTATTCCTATTTTTACATCGCAAGATTCGCAATATCCAAAATTATTTAGTTCAATTTTTTTTAATGTATTTTTTATCTTTTTTATAATTTGTATATCTCTAGCATTATTTTGTAGTTTTAAACTAAATTCTTCTTCTTGTACTGCTCTATCTATTGGATCTGGAAAATTAATTTGTTCTTGTGATATATTATTATCTGTGTATTTCATTTTATTTTCTGTTTGATTTTTCCAAGCCTCTAAAATTTTTTTAAAATGTTCTATCTGTTTTTTACTCATATATTTTTCATTTTTTTTTTTTTTGTATGGTTTAACTCCGGCTATTGATAATATGCTTAAAGAAGAAATTTTTTTATTTTTTTTTGTTTTCATATATTTATCCATATAAATTTTTTTAATTTTTATAACAATATTGTAATATATAAATTAAATTTTTTTATAAAATATAATAATTATATTTATTTTTTTATAAACTTTTATAAAAATTTATTAATAAAAATATAATACTTATATATTAATATTTTTCAACTTTTATTTTTTGGTAATTTATTGTTATGAGAATCGCATTGGGTATAGAATATAATGGTGTTAAATATCATGGGTGGCAAAGTCAAAAAAATGTAATAACTGTTCAAGGAGTATTAGAAAAATGTTTATCTATAATAGCTAATGAGAATATAATAGTATATTGTGCAGGAAGAACAGATGCAAAAGTACATAGTATAGGACAAGTGATTCATTTCGATACTAGCTCTGTTAGAAAAGAAAAATCTTGGATACTAGGGACTAATTTTTATTTACCTAAAGATATATCTGTAAAATGGGCGAAAATAGTGTCATATAAATTTCATGCTAGATATAGCGCTATATATAGACATTATAGATATATAATAAATAATAGTGATTATAAGTCTGTTTTTTTTACAGATAATTTTTATAACTTTAATAAAAAGTTTTTGAATGTAAAAAAAATGAATTTATCAATTCAGTGTTTAATTGGAGAACATAACTTTTCTTCGTTTAGATCTAAAAGTTGTCAGTCTAAGATTTCATATAGGTATGTGTTTAGTGCCAAAGTATATAGAATCAATTCTTTTGTAATATTCGATATAGTCGCAAATTCATTTTTGCATAATATGGTTAGAAATATAGTAACTTCTTTAATACAGATTGGATCTGATGAAAAAAAAGTATTTTGGATAGAAGAATTATTGCTAATGCAGAACAATAATTTTACATATAGTACATCTAATCCTATAGGTTTATATTTAATTTATGTAAAATATCCACGATTTTTAAATTTTCCTAAATTTTTATATGGTAATAGTATAAAAATTTTTTCGAATTATTGAATAGAATTTGTTTTAAATTTTTTTAAAATTTTACATTTTTTTTTAAAAAAAGGTTTGTTATGTAAGCTAATATAAATATTAATTATTTTATTTTAAAATATATAATATACAATTATTATGAATTATTTTACATAAATTAAGTTTAAAACTATTTTTATATATTTAATTTATACGTAACAATTATTGATGTGAGAGTTTTTATGTTAATAAATTTTCTTAAAAACTTTTTTAAAAGTAAAAATCAGAAAACTTTAGAAAAGATTAATATTACATTAAATATAATAAATGATATGGCAGTTAAATTTTCTAAGTTTAGTGATAAAAAATTAAAAGAATATACTTTTAAATATCGAAATGAAGTTTTTAATGGAGTATCTTTAGATATGATTCTTCCTAAAGCATATTCTCTAGTTATAGAAGCTAGTAAGAGAATTTTAGGAATAAAACATTTTAATGTTCAAATAATAGGAGGAATAGTTTTACATAATAGCTGCATAGCTGAAATGAAAACAGGAGAAGGTAAAACATTGACATCTACTTTACCAATATATTTAAATGCTTTGTCATGTAGAGGTGTTCATGTTGTTACTATGAATGATTATCTTGCTAAAAGAGATTATAATCAAAATAAAAAACTGTTTAATTTTTTAGGAGTTAGTGTTGGTTTAAATTTACCCGAAATGGATTTAAATAAAAAAAAAAAATCTTATCTAGAAGATATTACATATGGTACTAATAATGAATTCTGTTTTGACTATTTAAGAGATAACATGATATTTTGTATGGATCAAAAAGTACAACGAAATTTAAATTATGCTATTATAGATGAAGTAGATTCTATATTAATTGATGAAGCTAGAACACCATTAGTAATGTCTGGATCTTTGAGTGCTGATAAAAAGTTGTATAATCAAATTAATAATTTAGTTTCTAATTTTATTTTAGAAGAAAATTCATTTTTACAAAATTGCGATTCAGAAAAAACTTTCTGTATAGATGAAAAAAGAAAACAAGCATATTTTACTGAAGTAGGATTTATAAAGTTAGAAAAAATTTTTGTTGAAAGAAATTTTTTTAAGAAAAACTATTCTTTATATTCTTCTAAAAATATTATTTTTTTTCAATATGCAACAAACGCTTTAAAAGCACATACTCTATTTTTTAAGAATAAAGATTATATTGTAAAAAATAAAAAGATTTTAATAGTAGACGAGCATACAGGAAGAGTATCTAAAGGACGAAGATGGTCTGATGGATTACATCAAGCAATAGAGGCTAAAGAAAATATAGAAATTAACAATGAAAATTATACTTTAGCATCTATAACATTTCAAAACTATTTTAGATTGTACAAAAAAATTTCTGGTATGACTGGTACAGCCGCTACAGAATCAGAAGAATTTAAATCAATATATAATTTAGATACAGTGTCTATCCCAACAAATAAATCTATTGTTAGAAAAGATTTACCAGATTTAATATATATGACAGAAAAAGAAAAAATTAAAGCAATTATAGAAGACATTAAATCTTGTGTAAAAAGAAAGCAGCCTGTTTTAGTAGGTACAATATCTATAGAAAAGTCAGAGTTTATATCAAAAAAATTACAACAATTAAATATTAAACATAAAGTTTTAAATGCAAAATTCCATGACAAAGAAGCGGAAATAGTTAAAATGGCTGGCGCATTAGGATCAGTTACTATAGCCACTAATATGGCTGGGAGAGGAACAGATATAATGCTAGGTGGAGATTTTAACAGTTTGCTGAAATATTATAAAAGTAGTAAACTTAAATTTAATTATAAAAAAATTTTTAATCTTTGGGAAAAAAATAGAAAATTTGTATTGAATTCTGGAGGATTGCACATAATAGGAACAGAAAGACACGAATCTAGAAGAATAGATAATCAGCTTAAGGGACGAGCCGGCAGACAAGGAGATGTAGGTTCTTCGAGATTCTATATATCTATGGAGGATTATTTATTAAGAATATTTTTACCTGACAATATGATAAACATAATAAAAAGTTTAGGATTAAAAAAAAATAAATCTATAAATAATATTTTTGTTTCTAATGCTATACAAAATTCACAAAAAAAATTAGAAAATTATAATTATGAAATTAGAGCTAGATTATTGGAATATGACGACATAATAAATGAGCAAAGAACAATATTTTATGAAAAACGTAATAAAATACTTAGAGATAATAAAGTTGATAAAATAATTTTTGAAATTTCGAAAGAGATTTTTAAATCTATTGTAAATATGTATTTTGTTGACTCAAGACAATATAATAAAAAAAATATTAAAATGTTAAAAAAATATGTAGAAAAATTTTTTAAAATAAAATTTTCTAGAAATTTTTTTTGTTTTAAAAAAAAAACTTTTCATAATAAAAGAGTTATAAGTTTTATTGTAAAAGTTTTAGAAAATAGATATAAGAGAAAGAAATATTATTTAAAAAAAAATAATTTTAATAAGTTTGAAAAAATTTTAGTATTAAAAATTTTAGACTTATTTTGGAGAGAGCATTTATATGATTTAGAACATTTAAAAAACAGTATTTTTTTACGAGGATATGCTGAAAAAGATCCAAAACAGGAGTATAAGAAGGAATCTTTCTTGATGTTTATGAAAATGATATGGTCAATAAAACATGAGATAGTTTCATTAATAAGTCTATTTTCTTATGAAAAATGTTCTTTTGAATATTTTATATATACATTAGATGAATTTTATAATAATAAGTTTTTTTTAAAAACTTCATTTTTTGAATTTATTAAATATAAAAAAAGCAAAAAATTTTAGTAATATTTTACTTTGTTTATATAAAAAAATATTTTTTATAATTTTTTATATGGTTTAGTGACTTTTAAGAATTTTATAAATTATATAAAATTAAAATTTTTATAAAATAAGTCATAATATTTTTAAAGTTATAATAACTAATTATATATAACAAAAAATTTGTAATGTATTGAAATTTTAAGTTAATATCTATGTATATTTATTAGTATTATAAAAATTTAATATTATATTGTATATATAAAATTAAACAAATATTATTTAATATATTTTTTAAAATATTTACATTTTTATAAAAAAAATTGTTTATAAAACACTGGATTTTTTTTTAAAATACGTGATGACATAAACGTTTTTTTTAAAAAATTTTTATTTAATATGTTTTATAAACATTTTTAACTTTTTTTTGAAATACATTAATATAAAATAGGATTTTTATGTATAATAATTTTAATAAAAATATAGATAAATTAGAATTGCATGAATGGTTTTTGTCTATAAAGTCTTTTATTAACAAGGAAGGAATTGCAAATTCAAAAATTTTGTTAAAGGAAATAAATAAAATTTTTCATAAATTTGGGATAGTAATTGATACTACAACAAATTTATCTACGGACTATTTAAATTCTATAGACAAAGATTCAGAAGAAAAATATCCTGGTGATTTAGTTATTGAGAAGAAAATAAGATCTGCAATGCGATGGAATGCAATTGTTATGGTTTTGAAATCATATAATAAAAAGTTAGATTTAGGGGGGCATATTTCTTCTTTTCAATCATCAGCTAATATATATGATGTTTGTTTCAACCATTTTTTTAAAGCTAGTAATAAAGATAATTTAGGAGATTTAATATATTTTCAGGGGCATATTTCTCCAGGAATATATGCTAGAGCATATTTAGAAGGCAGAATTACAGAGCATCAAATGGATAATTTTAGACAAGAAATAAATGGAACTGGATTGCCTTCTTATCCTCATCCTAAGTTGATGCCTGAATTCTGGCAGTTTCCTACTGTTTCTATGGGATTGACTTCTTCTTTTGCTATATATCAAGCTAAATTTTTGAAATATCTTCAGGATAGAGGGTTAAAAGATACTTCTACACAAAAAGTATATGCTTTTTTAGGAGATGGAGAAATGGATGAGCCTGAATCTAAAGGTTTAATTAATATAGCATCAAGAGAAAATTTAAATAATTTAATTTTTATAATAAACTGTAATCTTCAAAGATTAGATGGTCCTGTATATGGTAATGGTAAAATAATAAATGAACTAGAATCTTTTTTTTTAGGAGCAGGATGGAAAGTTATAAAAGTTATATGGGGAAGCGGATGGGATAATATATTACAAAAAGATAGATCAAAAAGATTAGTAAATTTGATGAATGAAACTTTAGATGGGGACTATCAAAATTTTAAATCTAAAAATGGGGCATTTATTAGAAAATTTTTTTTTGGGAAATATAAAGAAACTAAAAAATTAGTATACAGCATGACAGATGATGAAATATTTAGTTTAAAGAGAGGGGGTCACGATTCTCAAAAAATTTTTAATGCTATTAGACAGGCTAATTTAACTAGAAAAAAACCAGTAGTAATACTATTTCACACAGTGAAAGGATACGGTCTAGGAAAAATAGGAGAAAGTAAAAATGTAGCTCATCAACTAAAAAATATTGATATGAACACAATTTTAAAAATAAAAGAAAATCTTTCACTACCTATAGATAAAAAAAAAATTAAGAACTTATCATATATAAAATTTCAAAAAAATACGGAAGAATATAATTATATACATATGCATAGAAAAAGATTAGGAGGATATGTACCATTTCGATTACAAAAGTTTACTAAACATTTTACTTTACCTAAATTTAAAGAATTTTCCTCTATTTTAGTTGAACAGAAAAAAAAACTTTCTACAACTATATCGTTTATTAAAATTTTAAATATTCTATTAAAAAATAAATTTATTAATGAAAGAATTGTTCCTATAGTTGCAGACGAAGCTAGAACTTTTGGTATGGAAGTTTTTTTTAGAAAGATAGGAATATACAATTCTTTAGGGCAAAAATATAATTGCCAAGATAAAAATAATTTTTTATATTATAAAGAAGATAAAAAAGGTCAAATTTTGCAAGAAGGTATCAACGAATTAGGTGCTGCATCTTCATGGTTAGCTGCTGCTACATCATATAGTAATAATAATTTTCCAGTAATTCCATTTTATATATATTATTCTATATTTGGATTTCAACGTGTAGGAGATTTGTTTTGGGCTGCTGGTGATCAACAAGCAAGAGGATTTTTAATAGGTGCTGTGTCAGGAAGAACTACATTAAATGGAGAAGGACTTCAACATGGAGATGGTCATAGTCATATTCAATCTTTAACAATACCAAATTGTATATCTTTTGATCCTGCATATTCTTATGAATTAGCTGTAATTATTCATAATGGTATAGAAAGAATGTATGGAAAATCACAAGAAAATATATATTATTATATAACTGTTACAAATGAAAATTATAATATGCCAAGCATGCCTAAAGACTCTGAATATGGGATATGTAAAGGAATATATAAATTAAAAAAATATAAAGGTAAAGTAGGGAATGTGCAGCTTTTAGGGTCTGGATCAATATTAAATAAGGTGTGCGTTGCTGGGGATATTTTATCAAAAGAATATAATATATCTTCAGATGTTTATAGTGTTACTTCTTTTACAGAGATTGCTAGAGATGGACAAGATTGCGATAGATGGAATATGATGCATCCTAATCGTACAGAAAAAAAACCATATGTTTTTAATGTTATGAATAACAGCCCAGCAATAGCAGCAACTGATTATATGAAATTGTTTGCTGAACAAATAAGAAAATATGTTCCAGCAATTAAATATAGTGTTTTAGGAACTGATGGATTTGGAAGATCTGATAGTAGGAATAAGTTGAGAGAATATTTTGAAATTAATGAATTTTATATAGTTATATCTGCTTTAAGAGAGTTATGCAATCAAAAAGTAATAAAAAAAAATATTTTGTTAGAAGCTATAGAAAAATTTAAGATTGATGTGAACAAAGCAAATCCACGTTTGTAATAAGAGGTTGATATTGTGTATAAAATAGTTAAAATACCCGATGTCGGAAAAGAAGAGTTAGAAATAATAGATATATTAGTTAAAGTTGGTGATGTTGTTAAAAAAAAACAAGAAATAATTGTAATAGAAGGAGATAAAACTTCTATTGAAGTACCTTCCCACAAAGATGGTATTGTAAAAGAAATATTTGTTAGTGTAGGAGATAAAGTAAAATCTAATAACAAAATACTTTTATTAAAAACTAAATTTTTTAAGAAATCTAAAATACCTGGTAAAAATAATAATATATTAGTAAAAAATAAAAAAACATTAGAAATAGACAATCTGAAAAATAATGAAATTTATGCTACTCCAATTGTAAGAAAGTTAGCTAGAGAAAATAATGTAAATTTAGAAGAAATAAAGGGTACTGGAATTAAGGGGAGAATATCTAAAGAGGATTTTGAAAATTTTTTAGAAAAAAAAAGTGTATCTCACATAAAACATGAAAAAAGTGAAGTTTTAGATGAGAAATTTAATTTTAAAAGTTTTGGACCAGTGGACATAATTAAGTTAAGTAAAATACAAAATATTGTGTCTAAAAATTTATGCAGAAGTTGGTCTATTATACCTCATGTTACTCAATTTGATGAAATTGATATTACAGATATAGAAAAATTTAGAAAAAATGTAAATTTGGAAATTTCATCTGAAGAAAATAAATCTAATTATAAAATAACTCTTTTACCTTTCATTGTAAAAGTAATAGGGCTAGCTTTAAAGAAATTTCCTAATTTTAATAGTTCATATTACAGTAAAACTAATACTTTATTTTTGAAAAAATATATTAATGTAGGAGTAGTAATAAATTCTAATAGAGGTATATTCATTCCTGTAATAAAGGACATATTGCAAAAAAGTATATTTAAAATTTCTAAAAATATAAGTTGTTTTTCACAAAAGGTTAGAGATGACTCTTTAAATATAAAAGATATAATTGGCGGAAATTTCACAATATCAAATTTAGGAGGATATGGCAGTCATTATTTTACTCCTATAATTAACCATCCTGAAGTCGCTATTTTAGGAATTTCCAAATATATAAATAAAATAGTTCTATTTAATAAAAAAGTTACATCAAGAACTATGCTTCCTATATCTTTAAGTTATGATCACAGAGTGATAAATGGAGTAGAATCTACAAATTTTATAAATTTTATAAAAAACAAATTAGAAAAATTTTATTATTTTTTAATAAAATAGTTTATGTCTAGTTTTAGTGTTAAGAAATGTTTAGTAAAAAAGATTTTATAATATATAAAATAAGAGAATACTAAAAATTATGAAAGAATTACATACAAATACTGTTGTGATAGGCGGGGGTCCGGCTGGATATTCTGCTGCTTTTAGATTATCAGATTTAGGAATAGATACTGTTTTAATTGAAAAAAATAATGTATTAGGAGGAGTTTGTTTACATAATGGATGTATTCCGTCAAAATATTTATTACATATTGCAAATGTAATAGAAGAAGCAAAAAGGTTGAAAGAGTTTGGAATTAAAATAGATATTAAAAAAATTAATTTTTTTAAGATGATGTTAGAAAAAAATAAAATAATAAATAAATTAAATAATGGACTTGAACATTCTTCTAAACATAAAAAAGTTTCTATATTATATGGCTCTGCTAGTTTTGAAAGTGATAATAGTATTATTATAGACAATTGTAAAAATGATAATAGTATTTACACTAGGGTATTTTTTAAACATGCAGTTATATCTTCTGGTTCTTCCCCTATTTTGATTCCTAATATTCCATATACAAATCCAAGAGTTTGGGATTCTACTGATGCATTAAATTTTTTAAATCTACCTAAAAAAATGTTAATAATTGGATCTGGTGTTATAGGTATGGAAATAGCTTCCATTTATAGTTCTTTTGGATCAGAAATAGATGTTGTCGAAAGATCTAAAGTTTTTTTTTCTACTCTAGATAATGATATTTCTAATATTTTTAAAAATTCTTTTAGTAGTAGATTCAGATTACTTTTAGGTACTACTATTACCAAAATTTCTGAGACAAACGATGGATTGTTAGTAAGTTTAACAGGATTAAAAAATTTTAATAGAAAAATTTTGTATGATGTGGTATTGGTTGCAGCTGGAAGAAAAGCTAACATTGAAAGTTTGAAATTAGAAAATGTTTCTATAGATGTTGATACATTTGGTCATATTAAAGTTGATGATAAGCTATGTACTAATATAAAAAATATTTATGCTATAGGAGATGTAGTAGGCAATCCTATGTTAGCACATAAAGGATCTTATCAAGGTAAATTGGTTGCAGAAATAATATTCGGTAAAAATGTTTTTTATGATCCTAAAGTAATACCTTATATTATATATTCTATCCCGGAAGTAGCTTGGGTAGGAACTTTAGAAATGGATGCAATTAAGAACGATATAGATTATAAAGTTTCTAAATTTCCATGGTCTTTTTCTGGAAGATCCTGTGCATCTAGAAATAAATTGGGGCTAACAAAATTAATATTTGATAAAAGCTCCAATAGAATTATAGGGGGGGCAGTAATAGGAGTGGGAGCTAGTGAAATTCTAGGAGAGATTAGTTTAGCTATAGAAATGTGTTGTGACGCTGAAGATATTTCTTTAACTATGCATGCACATCCAACTTTATATGAGACTATATCTATTACTTCAGAAATTTTTCAAGATAAATGTATAGATATATAGTTTTTAATATATTATTATATAAAAATTTATTATATAAATATTCTAATAAAAATTTTTTTTTATTAATTAATAATTTAACATATTTTAATAATAAATATTATTATATTTTATTGTTTTGTTCAAATGTTACATGCATATTATTTTATTAAAATTTTATATTTTATTAGAAATATATTTTAATTTTTTATTACAGTTAATATGCATGTACTGTTTATTAAATAGTTTTATGTACTTATTTATAATATTTTCTTTATTTTATTTTTTTATAGTTAAAATATGTTTGTATTAATGTGTTACATAATCTTATGAAAATTTGTTTTTTCTAAAATTTTATATTTTTGAAAATACTTTATATACTAAATGAAATTCCACAACTGCATGTAGTTTTAGCATTAGGATTCTTTACTATGAATTTTGATCCATCTAAGTTTTCTAAATAATCTATCTTTCCATTTTGTAGATACTGTATACTAATACAGTCTATTATTATATTTATATTATGCTTTGCTATAACTATATCATCGTTTTTTTTTTTTTTTTCTATTTTAAACTCATACTTAAATCCATTGCATCCACCTCCTATTATATATATTCTAAAATATAATTTTTTATTAGTAATTTGTGAAATTTTTTTTATAGATTTTTTTGTAAATTTAATGTTTTTCATTTTGTGTATTTTTTAAAAAAATATATATATAATATATTTATTTATAAAAGTTAAAAAAAATTTATTATACTTATATAATAAAAAGTATTAGTAAATATATTTGTTAAAGCGTCGCTATAGTTAGTTATATATTCTATTTTGTTAAATATCATAAGTTACCTATTTTTTATATTTTGTTTTTATTATGATTTCTTAAAAATGTTGGTATGTCTAAATAATCCATTTTTTTATTTTTTTTTATATAATCTTCATTTCTTGAATTAATTTCTGTTATTACTTTATTACTTTCTTTCTTTTTTTGCAAATATTGTTTTTGATATTTTAATTGATTTTTTTCAAAAGTTTTTTTTTTAGTGTTATTTATATTATAAATTTTTTCTGGAGATATTCCTGTAGCAACTATTGTCACTCTTAGCTCTTCTTGCATATCATCATCTAATGATGTTCCTATTACTACAGTTGCGTTTTCTGAAGAAAAATTTCTAATTGTATTACCTACTATTTCAAATTCTTCTAATTTTAAATCTAATCCAGCTGTTATGTTTACTAGAACTCCTCTTGCTCCAGATAAATCTATATCTTCTAATAAAGGACTAGAAACTGCCATTTCAGCCGCCTCTTCAGCTCTATTATCACCGGAAGATACTCCAGTCCCCATAATAGCATATCCCATTTCTGACATAACTGTTCTAACATCTGCAAAATCTACATTCATAAGCCCTGGTTTAGTTATAAGTTCAGCTATTCCTTGTACAGCCCCATTTAGAACATTATTTGCTGCTCTAAATGCATCTAATAGTGAAATTCCTCTTGTTAATACTTTAAGCAATTTGTCATTAGGTATTGTTATCAGTGAATCTACATTTTTAGACAGCTCCATGATTCCCTGCTCTGCATATAACATTTTTTTTTTACCTTCAAAACTGAATGGTTTGGTTACCACTGCTACAGTCAATATACCCATATTTTTTGAGATTTCAGCTATTATAGGAGCCGCTCCAGTCCCGGTCCCTCCTCCCATGCCGGCAGCTATAAAAATCATATCAGCTCCTTCTATAGCTGTTTTTAAAGATTCTTTATCCTCTTTTGCTGAACTTTTACCAATTTCTGGATTAGATCCAGCTCCTAAACCTCTAGTTATGTTTTTTCCTATTTGTATTGTTTGTTCAACCTCTATTTTTTTTAGTGCTTGTGAATCAGTATTAACAGCAAAAAATTCTACTCCTGCAATTTTTTCCTTAATCATATGTTCTATAGCATTTCCACCTCCCCCGCCTACTCCCATAACTTTTATGACAGCTTCTTTAATAGAATCTAAATTTTCGAACATTTTTTTACCTTATATTTTTTATTTTATTATCCAGCTATTTATTTTGTTTATAATTTTTTTTATAAAATTTATATTTTTCGAGTTTTTAATAAATAAACTATTTTTTTTTACATATTTTAGAACACCTATAGATGTTGAATAAATGGGATCATATATGTTTTTATATTTGTCTATAACATTTTTAGGTTTTGCTATTCTTACTGTTGTAAAAAAAATTTTTTGTGCACAATGTTTTAAAAATTTTATTTTTGATCCACCTCCTGTAATAACTATCCCTTTTTTTAGTTCAACTTCTTTTCCAGTGTTTTTATATATTTTTTTTTGTATTTTAATAATTTTTGATTTTACTATATTTAACAATTCTATATATCTTGGTTCTATAACATCTATTAAACTTTGTATAGTAATATTTTTTATTACATTACCTTTTTTATCTAAGACGTTGTTATTATTTATTTTTTCTAATATTGGTATGGTAGTGCAACCATAATTTATTTTTATTTTCTCTGCTTGTTTGTAAGATATAGAAAATGCATATGCTATGTCATTTGTAACAAGTGAGCTTGCATAAGGTATAACATGATTATATATTGTATATCCATTATAATATACACTAAGGTCTATTGAATGACTTCCTATGTCTATCATGCATACTCCAAGTTTTTTTTCTTCATGTGTTAAAACAGCTTCACTAGAAGCTATACCAGAAAATATTAGTTCTTTTACTTTTATTTTACATTTTTCTATAGATTTTTTTATATTATTGTATATTTCTTTATGACATGTTATCAAATGAACTCGACCTTTCATCCTCATTCCAGATAGACCTATTGGATTTTTTATTCCTGTTCTTTTATCTATAGAATATTCTTGTGGTATTACATGTAATATTACATGTTCATTATTTATTTTTATAGATTTTGCTGAATATATAACATTGTCTATATCTTTTTTTTTTACTTCTTTCCCAGATATTGGTATAATTCCAATTTCATTGTGACATTTTATTTTTTTATGCGATATAGATAGATATGCTGACTGTATTTTATATTGTGCCATTTTTTCTGCTTTATTTATAGACTTTTTTATACATCTATTTATAGACTCTAAATCATATATGCCTTTTTTATTTATTCCTTTAGATTTTATTTTTCCTACTCCTACTATTTTTATATTATTATTATAAATTTTTCCTATTAATGTAACTATTTTATTATGGCCTATTTCTATACTTGAAACTAATGTTTTTTCCATATTTTGTGTCACTTTTATACTGTGTTTACAATTTTTTTTATGTTTTTATTTATTGTATATAATTTTTTCTATTTATATTTATTTTTTAAAAATTGTTTTTTCTATGTAAATATAATATGTTCTTTAAAAGAAATGTTGCTTATTATATTACTTTATAATTTTATTATGAATAGTTTTTATATTATCTATATATTTTTATATAATTTGTTTTTTTAATATTTTACTTATATGTTTTTTTTTTTGATTTTTTTTATATTTTTTTTAACAGTTTATTAATTCTGCAATTCTAAGTATTGCACTTCTAGATTTTACATTTTTATTTATTTCAATATTACTAGGTTTTATTTTTTTAAATATTTTTAATCTTCTTCCTTTATTTAAAATATTTATTTCTGTATTTGTTATAGGTAGTTTGCTTGGTATAAACATTTTTGTACTATTTATTTTCATAAATTTTTTTACAATTTTGTCTTCTAAAGAGTTGAAACTAATTACTAAAAGTCTTCCAGTAACAGATAATATTTTTAATGAATCTTCTAATATTTTTTTTATATTTTTTAATTCTTTGTTTATATGTATTCTTATAGCTTGAAAAGTTTTAGTAGATGGATTTCTCTTTCTATTTTTTTTATATATACTTTTGTTAATTATATTAGATAATTCTAAAGTACTTTTTATTTTTTTTTTTTTTCTATATTTAACTATATTTTTAGATATTTGTTTAGAAAATTTTTCTTGTCCAAATTTTTTTATTACATTTTGAATTTCATTAGCATTACTGCTGTTAATCCAAGTTTGTGCTGTTATACCTCTTTTTTGGTTAAATCTCATATCTAAAGGACCATCTAACATAAAAGAAAATCCTCTATTTGGATTTTTTATTTGATTATTAGAAAATCCTAAGTCTAATAAAATTCCGTCTACTTTTTTATTAATTTTAAATTTTTTCGTATATTTAAACAAATTTTTGAAGGAGTCATTTATAAACTTAAAATTTTTGCTTATTATTTTTTTAGAATATTTTATAGTTGATGGATCTTTATCTAAGGAATATAAAAAGCCATTTTTTCCTATTCTTTTTAAAATTTGTTTCGAGTGTCCTCCCGTACCAAATGTACAATCTATATATATTCCATTTTTTTTAATTTTTAAAAATTTTATTACTTCTTTTAAAAGTACTGGAATATGATTGTTTTCTTTTACATAATTTTTCATAGTTTTATTATTTATAATTTTTTAGTTTTTAAAAATGTGTATTTTTAGTATATTTATATTTCCAAATTTTTTTTATAAAATTATGTAGATATTATTTTTACATTTAGTACGTTTATTAATTTGTATAGTTGTTTTTTAATTTGTTCATTTAAATTAATATTTTCAGACAACTCTATTAAAACTGTTGAGAGTTTATTATTTTTTTTTAAGGGCTTAGCGATAAGTCTTTCTATGTTATATCCTCTTTGCGAAAATAATCCTATTACTCTTGATAATACTCCTGGTTGATTTTCTAATAATATATATAATATTTTTTTCATAATTTTTCCGTTTTTTTTTCCAAAATCATCTTATTCATTCCCTGCCCTTTAATTTGCATAGGATATACATGTTCAGAAGAATCTATTTTTATGTCTAAAAATACTAATTTTTTTAGTTTTGTTTTTTCTAAAGCATATTTTATTGTTTTATATAATTCTTTTTTTTTAAATATTTCTATTCCTATATGACCATATGATTTTGCTAATTTTGAAAAGTTTGGTAATGACTTCATATATGATTGAGAATATCTACTAGAATAGTTTATATCTTGCCATTGTTTTACCATGCCCAATACACTATTATTTAAACTTATTATTAAAATAGGTATATTATATTGTTTTGCAGTAGAAAGTTCTTGTATATTCATTTGAATACTTCCATCTCCTGTAATACATATTACATTCCTTTCAGGGAAAGCTAATTTTACCCCTAATGCTGCAGGAAAACCAAAACCCATTGTTCCTAAACCCCCAGAATTTATCCAATCTCTAGGATGTTCAAAAGAATAATGTAAAGCGGTGAACATTTGATGTTGCCCTACATCAGATGTTATATATGCATTTCCTCTAGTAACCTTCCATAATGTTTCTATTACATATTGTGGTTTAATTTTTGTAGAAACATTTTCATATTTTAAACTATTTATTTTCCGCCATGATTGTATTTTTTGCCACCATTTTTTTATATTGTTTTTATATCTTTTTTTTTGTAAAATTTTTATAATTTTTTTTATTATTTTCTTAGCATCTCCAATAACAGATATATTAGATCGTACAGTCTTGGATATTGAAGTTGGATCTATATCTATATGAATAATTTTTGAATAAGGGCAATATTTATTAATATTATTAGTAGTTCTATCATCAAATCTTACTCCTATAGCTAATATTATATCAGAATTGTGCATTGCCATATTTGCTTCGTAAGTTCCATGCATACCAAGCATTCCGAGGCATTGTACATGCCTTCCTGATATTAATCCTAGCCCCATAAGAGATGTAGTTACAGGAAAATTAAATTTTTCTAACAATATTAATAAGTGTTTACTACATCCAGAAGAAACAGCGCCTCCTCCTACAAACACCATAGGTCTTTTAGAATGCATTATTTCTTTTGAGATTTTTTTTATTTTTTCTATATCTATATTTTTAGGTTTTTTTTCTGTTATATTATTTTTTTTGTATATATTAATTGTTTTTCTTTTTATATTATTAGACAATATGTTTTTTGGAATATCTATTACTACAGGACCTTTTCTTCCATTAGATGATATATAAAAAGATTTTTTAAATATTTCCGGAATTTCTATAGTATTTTTTATTAAAAAACTATGCTTAACTATTGGTCTAGATATTCCGATCATGTCGCATTCTTGAAAAGCATCATACCCTATTAGTGAAGAATCTACCTGACCTGATATTATTATCATTGGTATAGAATCCATATATGCAGTAGCTATTCCGGTAATAGCATTTGTAGCTCCCGGCCCTGATGTTACTAAAACTACACCTATTTTTCCAGTGGCTCTAGCATATCCGTCAGCCATATGTGTTGCTGCTTGTTCATGTCTCACTAATATATGTTTTATTTTTCCAATTCTTTTAATGGAATCATATATATCAAGAACTGCTCCTCCTGGATATCCAAATATATATTCAGTTTTTTGTTCAATTAAAGCATTTACTACTATATCAGCTCCTAACATTTTTTTTCCTTTAATAATTATATATTATTAAAATTTAAATATACACATTCTATATTTTATTTATTTTGTATACTTTTATATTATACATTTTGTATATAATTTTTATTATAATAATTTTCTTTTGCGTTATTATATTTTTAATTTGTTTTGTGTTATATAATTAACTTAATATTTTTTAAAAACTTATTTATATTTGTTCAAAAAGTTTTTGAATAATATTTATTACTAAATATTATCATATAATCTTATAAAATGTTTTTTAAAATATCTTCAAATGAGAGATAATTATGTTTAGTTTGGTTAATATAAAAAAATTTTTTATATATTTTTTATTTTTTAGTGTTTCTACTTTTTTTTTAAAGCCAGTAAGTTGTTGTGAATCACATAGTTATAACATTTATCATGTATCTTATCCTAGTTTATCTAACATTATTGAAAAAGCAATGCCGTCTATAGTTAGTATAGATGCAGAAGGAACTAAACTTTTTCACAAAAAAAAACATGAAAAGACATATTACAAAAATTTCAAAAGAAGTCATAAATATAAAGTTAACGATGACTTAGAAAAAAGATATTTTAATTCTTTAGGATCTGGAGTAATAATAGATTCTAAAAATGGTTATGTTGTTACAAATAGTCATGTAATTAATGATTCGTATGACATACAAGTAAAATTAAATGATGGAAGGATTTTTCAATCAGAAGTCGTGGGTATGGATAATAATTCTGATATTGCTGTAATAAAATTGAAGGACGCAAAAGATTTAATCTCTATGAAGTTTTCTGATTCTGATTATGTAAATGTTGGAGATTATGTTATAGCTTTGGGAAATCCATATGGGTTAGGTAATACAGCTACTTATGGTATTGTATCTGCGATAGGGCGAAGTGGATTGAACATTGAAAATTATGAAAATTTTATTCAGACTGACGCTGCTATTAATAAAGGAAGTTCTGGTGGAGCTTTAATAAATTTACAGGGTAATCTTGTTGGTTTAAACACTGCTATATTATCTCCTAAAGGAGGTAACATAGGTATAGGTTTTTCTATACCTTCTAACATGGTAAAAAATTTAATAAATCAAATAATAAAATATGGAAAAGTGCAAAAAAAAGAATTAGGAATAATAGGTGTGGAACTAAACGAAGAGATATCTAATTTAATAAATTTAAAAATTACAAAAGGTATATTTGTCAGTGAAGTGGTTCATAACTCTTTAGCAGAAAAGTTTGGAATTAAATCTAAAGATATAATTATTTCTATGAATGATAAGTTAATAAACAATTTTTTGTCTTTCAAGGCGGAAATTTATTCTATGCCTTTGGATAAAGAAGTGAAATTAAAAATAATTAGAAGTGGAGAAATTAAGTATTTTTTTATTAAAATGTATGATGTTGATTCTTGTGACTCATATAATCTTGGTTTATATAATAAAATACCTGGATTGCTAATATCTGTTAGTAAAAAAGATAGTAATAATGTTCTTAGAATAGAGCATGTTAAAATAAATAGTTACGCTTATAAAGTTGGATTTAGAAAAAATGATATAATAGTAAATATTAATAATAATATAATATATGATTTAACTAAATTAGACTATATAGTTTCTAAAAAGAATTCTTTGTCAATATTTTGCATAAAAAGAGATAATAATGATATATATATATTTATAAGATTTTAAAAAAAAATATAATTTTGTTCTTCCGATAAATTATTTGTCAGAAGAACAAAAACTTTTTTGTAAAATTTTTACTATTATAAATTTCTTAATATTTTATTAATTTTAGTTTTTTTTAATGTGTTTTTATCTACATTTTTTACAATAACAGCACAATATAAATTATGTTTTTTGTCTTTTGAAGGTATAGATCCCGGTACTACAACAGATCCTTTAGGAATTTTTCCATATGTTATTTCTCCAGTATTTCTATTATATATTTTAGTACTTTGCCCGATATATACACCCATAGAAATTACTGATCCTTCTTCTATAATTACTCCTTCAACAATTTCTGATCGTGCTCCTATAAAACAATTATCTTCTATAATAGTAGGTTTTGATTGTATAGGCTCTAAAACTCCTCCTATTCCTACTCCTCCAGATATATGTACATTGTTTCCTATTTGCGCACATGATCCAATTGTAGCCCATGTGTCTATCATTGTGTTTTTTCCTATATACGCTCCTATGTTTATATAACAAGGCATTAAAACACTATTTTTATTTATATAAGCACCATATCTTACAGTAGCTTGTGGAACTACTCGGACTTTTTCTTTTTCAAATTGTTCATCGTGATAATCTGTATATTTTAATTTTATTTTGTCATAATATGTAGTTTCTAAACTATGTATAATTTTATTTTTAGATAATATAAACTTTAATAATATTGCTTTTTTTATCCATTCATTATTTTTCCATGATGTATTTTTTTTTTCAGCAACTCTAATTTCTCCATTATCTAACATTTTTATTATTTTGTTTATGGAATTTATTAGTTCTTTATTTTTTTCTTTTAAATTTATATCTTTCTTTTTACTAAATGCATTTTCTATAATTTCTTTTATTTTTTGCATGTTTTTCTCAATTAAAATTTAATAGTTTTAAAAAATTAATTTATTCTTAATATATTATAACATTTTTATTTATTATTTATTAATATTTTGTTTATATTTTCTTCTTTTTGTATTGTTAAAATATTGCATCCATTATTTGTAACTAATACAGTGTGCTCATATTGAGCTGAGTAACTTTGGTCTTTTGTTTTAATTGTCCATCCATCTGAACAACAATATACTTCTTTTTTTCCTAAATTTATCATAGGCTCTATAGTAAATGTCATACCTGGTTTTAAAATAGTTTTTTGATGTTCATTTTTGTAATGTAATATTTGTGGTTCTTCATGAAATTTCCTACCTATACCATGCCCACAATATTCTTCTACTATAGAAAGTTTTTTTTTAAATATATAATTTTGTATACTAGAGCCTAAAATTGAAATTTTTATTCCTGGCTTTATTAATTTTAGAGCTATATATAAACTATTTTTAGTAGCTTCACATAGTTTTTTGTTTCTTTCGTTTACAGATCCTACCATAAACATTTTCGACGCATCCCCATGATATCCATTTTTTATAACGGATACGTCGACGTTTACTATATCTCCGTCTTGCAGTTTAGTGCTGTTTGGTATTCCATGACATACTGTGTTATTTATGGAGATACAGGTAGATTTAGGGAAACCTTTATATCCAAGACAAGCTGGTATTGCTTTTTGCTCATATATTATATAATCATGGCATATTTTATCTATTTTTTCAGTTGTTATTCCAGGAAATATGTAAAGTTCTATCATTTCTAATACTTCTGAAGTTAATTTCCCAGCAGCTTCCATTTTTTCTATTGCTTCTTTATCTTTTATTTGTATTTTTTCCATATCTTTTTGTGATTATTTTTATTTTATTTAAACTTTTATTTTAGTTTATAATATAATATAAAATAATTTTGTAAAAATATGTTTTTTTAATTAAAATTACATTTTTTGCATATAATTAAACTATTAGGAAATTACATTATATGAAAACTGTTTCTATGAAAGATATGTTAAACGCTGGAGTACATTTTGGGCATCAAACTAGATATTGGAATCCTAAGATGAAGCCGTTCATTTTTGGGTCTCAAAATAAGGTGCATATTATAAATTTAGAAAGAACTATTCCTTTGCTTAATATTGCAATTGTTGCATTAAAAAAAATGTGTAATAAAGGAAGCCGAATTTTATTTGTGGGGACAAAAAAGGTTGCATCACAAATAATTAAAGAAGTAGCTGTTTCTTGTAAGCAATTCTATGTAAATAATAGATGGCTAGGGGGTATGTTAACAAATTGGAAAACAGTTAGGCAATCTATAAAAAAGTTAAAAGATTTAGAGGCAGAGTCTTTAGATGGTACTTTTGAAAAACTTACAAAGAAAGAAGTTTTATTAAGAGTGCGAAAACTTAATAAGTTAGAAAGTAGTTTAGGTGGCATTAAAAATATGGGCGGAATACCAGATGCATTGTTTGTAATAGATGCAAATTATGAAAAAATAGCTATTGCTGAAGCTAATAATCTAGGAATTACGGTTTTTTCAATAGTAGATACTAATTCTAATCCTGATGGAATAGATTTTATAATCCCTGGAAATGATGATTCAATAAGATCAATTAAATTATATTTATACATGATAAAAAATGCAATATATATTAAAAATAATAAGATTATAAAAAAAGTATAAATATTTTAGTAATAAAAAATTTTATATAAAAGTACTCTTTTAATGTATTTCAGGGAAACATTTTATGAAAAATATTTCTTACAATTTAGTAAAAAAATTAAGAGAAATTACAGGAATAGGAATTTTAGACTGCAAAAAAGAAATAATTATTACAAATGGAGATATAAAGAAAGCAATTTTAAATTTGAGAAAACGAGGTGCTATAAAAGCGGAAATAAAAAATATAAAAAAAACTAATAGTGGTATTATATTAGTTAGTAGAAAAAAAGATTTTTGTGCCATTTTAGAAATAAATTGTGAAACAGATTTTGTTGCTAATAGTAAGAATTTTTATCAGTTTGGAAGTAAAATAATAGAATATGCTATACAAAATTCTTGTAAAAGTTTAGAACAATTAACAACAAAGTTTGAAAGTTTGAGAATAGATCTCTTAAATAGAGTTAATGAAAATATTAAAATTAGTAGATATAATTTTATTGAAGATGATATTTTATATAGTTATATTTATCGCAATAAAATAGGAGTGTTACTTTCTGTAGAAATAAAAAAATATAATAAACATGATAAGTATGATAATAATATTTTAAAACAAATTTCTATGCATATAGTAGCTAAAAATCCAAAATATTTAAATTTTCAAGATATTCCTAAAAATATTATTAATAAGGAAAAGTCTATTCAATTAGAACTTACGAAAAAATTGAAAAAACCACAAAAGTTTTTTCAAAAAATTGTAAGAGGAAAGGTTAGAAAATTTTTTTCTCAGATAATTTTAATGGAGCAAAATTTTGTAATGAAAGAAAATATTACTATAAATCAATTAGCTTTAAAAAATAATATTATTATAAAAAAATTTGTGAGATTAGAAGTTGGAGAAATTTAAACATACTTTGTTTTATTTTTCTGAGAAGCTGTATTATACAGCTTCTATATATAAAATTTTTTTTTATTTTCTATTTTATTTACTACTTTGCAGATGTATAATATAAATATTAATAATATAAAATTAATTTTTATTTTTATTTTTTTTTTAAAAAATTTTGCGGGGTTACATTTTGATAGACAATATAAAAAATATTACTATAAGAAATATGAATAGTTGTATTAATTTATTTCAAAAAAGTATAGATTCTATAAGAGTAGGAGCTGCTAACTCTTCATTAATAGAAAATATTTTAGTAGAATATTATGGTAAAAAATTTTTTTTAAACAAAATTTCAAGAATAATAGTATATAACACAAACACTCTTAAAATAAATGCATTTGATAAAACCATTAATAATGCAATAGTAAAATCTATTTTAAAAGCCAATATAGGTTTAAATCCCTACATAAAAGATAATGACATTTTTATATCTTTGCCTCCTGTTACTAATGAGAAAAGAAAACAGTTAATTAAACTAATATACTCAGAGGGTGAAAAGACAAAAATTAATATTAGATTAGTAAGAAGAGATGCAAACATAAAATTTAACAATATGTATTTAGATAAGATAATTGATAAAGACAGTAAATATAGAATAGAAAAAGAGATACAAATTATTACTAACGATTTTATAAACAAAGTTGACAAAATTATTTCTTTAAAAGAATCTATTTTAAAAAAACAATAATATTACTTAAATTTTTACATAAGATTTTTATTATTATAATATGAAAAAAAAATTTTTACTAAATTATAAAGATTTATTAAGTTTTATGCCTTATAAATATCCTCTACTATTAGTAGATAAAATAATTAGTATAAAAAAAAACATTTTTATAAAGTCTTTTAAAATTGTAAAAAAGGACGATTTCTTTTTAAGTAAACATTTTTTTTTAAATTCTGTATATCCTGGAGTTTTAATTTTAGAATTTTTACATCAAACATCTTTTGTTCTGTTATATAAGAACAAGATACTGAAAAATAAAAATAAAAATTTTTATTTAGCTAAAATAATTTATGCTAAATTTTTTTATGTTATAAAAAGTGATGATGTTATGATAGGAAATGTTAGTATTATTAAAAAATCTTTAAATACATATGTTTTTTATGGAAAAGTGCTAGTAAATGGCAGAATAATATGTTCTGCTAGTTTTATATGTGCAATAAAATAATTTTATTTTTTTTTATAATAATAATATATTATTAGAGATTTTTATGAAAAATTTTAAGTTTGTGCACTTGAATTTATGTTCAGACTATTCAATATTAGAAGGTTTAAATAATCCTAAAGATTTAATAAAAAAAGCATTTGAATATAATATGACTTCTTTAGGTCTTTCTGATATAGGTAATATGTTCGGAATATTAAAATTTTATAACTACGCGCACGATTATGGTGTGAAGCCAATCTTAGGAATAACAATAAAAATAAATTTCTTTAAAAAACATATTAAAGTTATTCTGTTTGCTAAAAATATTGTAGGTTATAACAATTTAGTAATTATATCTTCTGAACTACAAAAAAACAACTTATACAAAAAAAATGATGCAAATTGCATAGATTCAAGTTTTTTAGAAAATCATAAAGAAGGATTATTACTAATAATTACATATGATTTTTTTTATAAATTTTATAACTTTTTATTAAAAAAAAACTTTTATATTTTAGAAAAATATTTAAAATTTTGTAAAAAAAATTTTAATAATTCATTTTATTTAGAAATAGTTAGAAGAAAAATAGTGCAGGAAGAATTTTTTATAAATAAAATACTACAAATTTCTTATAATTATAACATACCTGTAGTAGCTACTAATAAAGTTAGATTTATTAACAAAAAAGATTTTTACATACATAAAATTAGAATATGTATTAGCAAAAATATTTCTATATCGAAAATAAAAAATGATTATAATTGCACGATACATCAGTTTTTTAAATCTGAAAATGAAATGTTAAATACATTCTTAGACATACCTAATGCTGTAAAAAATAGTGTAGAAATAGCTAAGAGATGTAATGTAATTTTTTCCTCAAAAAAATATTTTCTACCAAATTTTCTTAATATTAATACTTCTGCAAAAAAATTTTTAGTAAAAAAAGCATATATTGGAATGAAATCTAGATTGCGTTCAATGAATTTTGATGAACATGATAAAAATAAAATTTACAAAAAATATTATGACAGATTATCATATGAATTAAAAATAATAAATAGAATGGGATTCCCTGGATATTTTTTAATAGTTATGGAGTTTATACTGTGGGCAAAAAAAAATAATATACCAGTAGGTCCAGGTCGAGGTTCAGGAGCTGGCTCTTTAGTTGCTTATGCGTTGTGTATCACAGAAATTAATCCAATAAATTTTGATCTATTGTTTGAAAGATTTTTAAACCCAGAGAGACTATCTATGCCGGATTTTGATATAGATTTTTGTATGGATAGAAGAGATGAAGTAATCTCTCATGTTTCTAAAGTATATGGTAAAGCACATGTTTCACAAATAATTACTTTTGGTACTATGTCGGCAAAGTCAGTAATTAGAGATGTTGGAAGAGTATTAGGATATCCATATGGATTTATAAATTATATTTCAAAACTAGTGCCTATGAATTTTGGTATGACTATTACTAAGGCATTTAATCAACAAAAAGATTTAAAAAAGTTGTATAAACATGATAAAGACGTTAAATTATTAGTAAATATATCTAAGAAATTAGAAGGAGTAGTAAAAAATATTGGGAAACATTCTGGTGGCATTATAATATCACCAGATAAAATTATTAATCATGTTCCTTTATATTTTGATAAAGATTGTTTTAATTCTATAACTCAATTTGATAAGAATGATTTGGAAAAAATAGGATTAATAAAATTTGATTTACTTGGTTTAAGAACTTTAACAATTATACAAAATACTTTGTTAGCAATAAAAAAAAATGATAAAAATACTTTTAAAGAAATTGACATAAATAAAATAGATTTAAATGATAAAGAAGTATTTAATTTGTTAAAGAAATCTGATACTATTGCTATTTTTCAATTAGAATCTAAAGGAATGAGAGATTTAATAAGAAAATTATCTCCTGATTCTTTTGAGGATATAATTGCTTTAGTAGCTTTATTTAGACCCGGTCCATTACAATCAGGAATGGTTAAGAATTTTATTGATAGAAAAAAAGGTATAGAAAAAATATATTATCCAGACAAATATTGGCAAGATTTATCATTAAAACCTATTTTAAAATCTACATATGGTATAATTCTTTATCAAGAACAAGTTATGCAAATTTCACAAAAATTAGCTGGATATACTTTAGGTAATGCAGACATTTTAAGAAGAGCTATGTCTAAAAAAAATCCTAAAGAAATGAAAAAACAAAGAGATATTTTTAAAAAAGGAGCAAAAAAAAAATTAGTTAATGAAAATTTTGCTTTAAAGATTTTTAGTTTATTGGAAAAGTTTGCTGGATATGGATTTAATAAATCTCATTCAACTGCATATGCCATGATAACATATCAAACTATGTGGTTAAAAATATATTATCCATCTGAATTCATGTCTTCAGTACTAAATGCCGAAATGGATAAAATAAATAGATTAACAATTTTAATAGATGAATGTAAAAGGATGCAGATAAAAATTATTCCTCCTAATATAAATTGTAGTTTGTATAAATTTTATGTAAAAAATAATAATATAGTTTATGCATTAGGTGCAATTAAGGGTATAGGAATTGCATCTATTGAAATTATTGTAAGTGAAAGAATAAAAAATGGTCTTTTTTCTAATATATTAGATTTATGCATAAGAACATCTTGTAAAAAGATTACTTTTAGCATTTTAGAAAAATTAGTTTTTTCTGGGTGTTTTGATTGTTTCGAATCAGATAGGTCTATATTAATAGATTCTTTAAAAAGTATTATAAAGCTTTCAATACAATATTTTAAAAATAAAAATTTTGTTTATAATAATTTATTTACTAATATACATGAAGATTATAAAAATATAATAAAGTTTAAAAAAAAAGAAAATATACCTTGGACAATTGTAAAAAAAATGAAGAATGAATATTCTTCTTTAGGATTGTATTTAAATTTTCATCCTTATTTATATTTTATACAAGAAGTTTCAAATTATAAGAAAACGATTGAAATTAAAAATAATATAAGTAATAAGTTATTAAACAAAATAGTTCATGTTTTAGGTGTAGTAATATCAGTAAGAAAAAATTTTTCTAAAAACAATAACGAAATAATTACTATAGTACTTGACAATTATTTTAACAAAATAGAAGTAGTAATTTTCAATAGTTCAAGAAATAGATATATTTCTTTAGTAAAAAAACGCAAAGTTATTTTAGTAAAAGGAAAAATAGTTTTTGACAATTTTTTAAATAATATTAGATTGATTTCTAATGATATATATGACATGGAACTTTTAAGAAAAAAATATTTAAAGAAAATTATAATATTTATAGATATATCAGTTATAAATAAAACTATTGAAAAAAATATTTTTTCTTTAATAGAAAAATATAATTTTGGAGTCTTACAATTAGACTTATATAAAAATAGTTTACAAAACAAAAAATCATACTCTTTAATACAGAAATTTTTTGTTTTTCCTAAAAATGAACTTTTTGAGAAATTAGAACTATTTTTAGGAAAAAATTTTTTTAAATTGTTAAAAAAATAAATTTGTATTATTTGTTAAATATTTTGTTTATTTTGTCTATAGAAACTAATATTGTTTTGTTTGATTTTCTATTTCTATACTCTACAATTTTGTTTTTAACATTTTTCATACTTACAATTACTATATGTGTTATTCCAATCAAATCTGCTTCAAAAAACATTTTTCCAGGAGAAATTTCTCTGTCATCTATTAGAACTTCTATTTTTTTATTTTTCATATATTTATAAAGTGTTTTAGAAAAATTTTCTACTTCTGGATATTTTTTTTTATTTATTGGTAATATAATTATTTCAAACGGAGATATTATTTTTGGCCATATTATACCATTTTTATCATAGTTTTGTTCTATTATAGATGGTATTAATCTTGTTATACCTATTCCATAACATCCCATATTTATAAATTTTTTATTTTTTTTTTGATCTATTATGAAGAAATTATTTTTCTTAGAATATTTTTTTCCTATTTTAAATATGTGTGCTATTTCTATACTTTTTTTAATGTTATATGCATAGTTAAATAATAAGTTTTCTTTATAATGTGAATGTTTTATATTTTCTATTTTATTAATTTCTTTACGAATATAAAAATTTTTATTTAATAACACATATTTATCTATTATAATTTTATTTCTTATTTTCAAAATTTTTTTTGGGTCTGATATTTTTTTATAAAATTTTTCTATTTTATTTTTTTTTTCAAACTTTATTAAATTGTTATTAAAATATTTTTTTATTTTTTTAATATCTATATTAGAATTTTCATGTATTATTATAATAATATTATTTTTATATTTATCAATTTTTATTAAAAATATTTTTGTATAATATGTTTCATATTTCAAATTATGTTTTTTATGTTCTTTTTTAACAATGGATGTTATAGAAATTTTTTTAGCAATATTATAGTTTTTTGTTGTTAAAATATAATTTTCACCATTTTTAGATACAGAATGAAATTCATGTGAAATTTTTCCTCCCATTTTTTTTGATTCTGTTTTTATTGTATAAAATTTTATTTTTAAGGAACTAAAAATTTTAGTATATGAATTATACATATCTAAATATGTTTTTTGTAATGATTTCTCTTCTTTATGAAAAGAGTAAGCATCCTTCATAATAAATTCTTTACATCTTATTATTCCAGCTCTTGGTCTTATTTCATCTCTATATTTATTTTGTATTTGATAAAAAATAATAGGTAAATTTTTATATGATTTTATTTCTTTTGACAAAATGTATGTAATTATTTCTTCATTAGTTGGAGATAATATAAATTTTTTTTTCTTTCTATCTAATAATTTAAATAGTTCTTTGCCAAAAATTTTTTCTCTATTACTATTTTTCCAAAGTGATATTGGTTGTAATACTGGCATCAGTATCTCTATTGAATTATTTTTCTCCATTTCTACTTTTATTATTTTTGTAATTTTATTTATTATTCTTACACCAAGTGGTAAAAAAGAATATATACCTGACGATATTTTTCTTATTAGACCTGATCTTAACATTAGCTCATTACTAATTATTTTATTTTTATAATGTTTTTTATTAACAAAAAAGGGATATTTACTAGTTCTCATGTTTTTTCTTAATTTTGAATATAAAATTTAAGTAGTTTTTGTTATATTGAAATAAAAATTTTATATATGTTTTAAAATATTTTAATTATATAATATTTTTATTTAGTATATATGTTTTATTTTTTTTAAAAATATTTTTGTTGAGAATATTATGTCTGAAAACAATGTTGATGAAGACAAAACTGAAGATCCATCAGAGCACAAGATAAAGAAGTCTCTTAAAGATGGGAAGAGAATCGATGTAAAAGAATTTAACTTTTTGTTATTTTTATGTGTCAATTTTATTTTTATGTATATATTTAGATATAGTATTTATTCAAATTCTATACTATTTTTTACAAATAGTTTTAAATTTGATTCTGATTCGTTAAATAAAAACGCTTTTTTAAATTTAAAAAGTTTAATAGAAGATAAGATTTTTTGTTTTTTATATTATTTATTTTTACCTTTTTTGGCTAACTTATTAATACCATTATTCTTAGGAAGCATTAAATTTAATATTAATAATATAAGTTTAAATTTTAATCGATTAAACATATTTAGTGGTTTTCAAAGATTATTATCGTATAACATTTTAGTAGATTTTATAAAAATATTAATGAAATTTTTTTTTATATCATTTACTTTTGTATTTTTTTTGCATAAAAAAATTTTTCAAATATTACATATTTTTTTCATTGATATTAATGTAAACATACTTTATTTTTTTAAGGTATTAATGTTTTTTTGTTTAATAGGCATTATTTCTTTTATTCCAATATCTATAATAGATTTTGTATTAGAATATAATCGTTATTATAAGAGCTTGAGAATGTCTAAATATGAAGTTTTAGAAGAATTTAAAGAAATAGAAGGAAATCCTAATATTAAAAGTATTATAAGAAGGAAAAGAAAAGAACAAGAAAATGCTTTTAAAAGCTCCAACATTTCTGAAGCAGATGTAATTTTGATAGATTTGTCAAATAATTTTTGTGTAGCTATAAAATATGATAGTGCAACTATGCATGCTCCTAAAATACTACGTAAAAATACTAAAGAAGAAATAGATAATATAAAAAAAATAGCGATTTCTAAAAATATACCAGTGCTAAAGGATTCATATTTAACTACAAATTTGTATACATATGGTAAATCTGGTGGGTATATTCCTGAAATGTTATATTTATCTATTTCTGAAGTTATCGCTTGGTCTGATAATATGAAAAGATGGATGAAAATCGGTGGTGTAAAACCTATTTTTAAAAAAAAATTTAATAAATAAATTTTAAAAATTTAGAGACTATAAACATGATATTAGATTTCACAGTGTTAAAAAAAATATTTGAGGATATAAAAACGGTTAGATGGAACTTATTTTATGCGCCAATAGTACTTTTAATATTACTTTCTATGATGGTCTTACCGTTACCTCCAGTTCTTTTAGACATATTTTTTACATTTAATATAGTTCTTTCTGTAATGATTCTACTTTCGTCTATGTTTACTAAAAATACTATGGAGTTTATTTCTTTTCCAACAATATTATTATTTTCCACTTTATTAAGACTGTCTCTAAATATTGCGTCTACTAGAATAATATTAATGAACGGTCATATTGGGGGAGCATCCGCTGGTAATGTAATAGAGTCTTTTGGTCATTTTTTAGTAGGAAACAATTTTTATACTGGTATAGTTATATTCATAATATTAATAATAATAAATTTTATAGTTATAACCAAAGGTTCCGGCAGAATAGCTGAAGTAGGAGCTAGATTCGCGTTAGATGGTATGCCGGGAAAACAGATGGCAATAGACGCAGATCTTAGTTCAGGTATTATAGGAGAGAAAGAAGCTATAAAAAGGAGAATTGAAGTTTCTCAAGAAGCAGATTTTTATGGATCTATGGATGGAGCAAGTAAATTTGTGAGAGGAGATGCTATAGCAGGTATATTAATTATGTTTATAAATATAATAGGAGGAATATTAGTTGGCACCATACAACATAATATGAGCTTTTATGAAGCAATTAAAACTTATTCGCTTTTAACTATAGGGGATGGGTTAGTAGCGCAAATTCCATCTTTATTAATATCAACTTCTGCTGGTGTTATGGTAACTAGAATAAGTACAAATAAGAACATTAGTGAGCAAATTGTTGGGCAACTGTTTAATAATTTTAAAATATTCTTTTTTAGTAGTATTGTATTTTTTATATTTGGAATAACACCGGGTATGCCACACACAATTTTTTTATTTGCTTCTTTTTCTTTATTTTTTTTTGGAAGTATTTTATATTTTAAAAATTATAGAGATAATAAATTAAATATAAAAACTAAAAATATATTAAAAGAGAAAATAAAAGAAGCTTCTTGGAAAGACGTCATATTAGAAGATACTATAAAAGTAGAATTAGGGTCGGAATTATATAATTCATTTTATAAATTGCAAAAGAAAAATTTTGTTTATAAAATTCAGTCTGTTAGAAAAGTTTTTGCAAATGAAATTGGTTTTCTGCCATCAAAAGTAAATATAATAAATAATTATTTGTTGAATTCAGAAGACTATAGAATTCTTGTTAAGGGTATTGAATTTTATAAAGGAAAATTGTTTACAAACTTTTTTATGGCAGTTAATCATGATCAAGACGTACAAGTGTCATTTAAATATATTGAACAGTGTGTAGAACCTATTTATGGGATGGTTGGATTTTGGGTAGACCGTAAATATATTTCTGATGCAGAAAGTTTAGGTTTTACTGTAGTGGATTCTATGTCTATATTAGTAGCAAATTTAAATAATATTTTAAAAAATAATTTAGATGAGTTGTTAGGTTATTATGAAACACAAAAGTTATTAGAACATGTTAATACTAATATGCCTAAATTGGTAGATGAATTTATTCCTAATGTAATTAGTTTATCTACCTTTAATCAGATATTAAAAAATTTGTTACATGAAAATGTGTATATTAGAGACATTAGAACTATTTTAGAAACTTTAATACATAACGCACATATTACAAAAAGTCCTGATGAATTAACCAGTATAGTTAGAATTGCATTAGGTAAATTTATTTCACAACAAATTTTTCATAATGAAACTAAAGTAAGAATAATTATATTAGACTCAAAGTTAGAAAATGTATTAGAACAGTCTTGTATAAGTAATAGAGAAATTTTTGAACCGGAATTGTCTAATAAAATTTTATTACAGACGAAATTAGCAATAGAACATCAAAAAGAAGTTAATGGGTTTTTTGTTGTTGTAGTAAATCATTCTTTAAGATTTTTTTTGTCTAAATTTTTGAGGCAAAGATTTGCTATCTTGCATGTTTTATCTTTTTTAGAAATACCTAACAACATAATTGTAAAACCCACTAGCATAATAGGAAAAATGTAATATTTTGTTTAATATAATTTTATAATTTTTTTTATATATTTATATATTTTTAACTGTCTTTATACCTAGTAGACTTAAACCTAATTTTATTGTTTTAGCAACTATGAATATTAGTTTTATTCTACTATTTTTTATTTTTTTGTTTTGTTCGGACATAATATAGTATTTTTCATAAAATTTTGAAAAATTCAAAGATAGCTTGTACAAATAATTACATAATATGTTAGGATAACTTTTTTTTAATGCTTCATTTATTACATCTTCAAATTGTAATATTTTTAAAGCTACCTTTTTTTCAATATCGTTTGTTATAATAATTCTATTTTTTACTTCATTTATTTTTATATTAACCCTTTTTATAATAGACATTATTCTTACGTATGCATACTGTATGTATATTGCTGTATTACTATCTAACTTAAGAATTTTTTTCCACTCAAAAACATAATTTTTTTTTCTATTTTTTGATAGTTCAAAATATTTTATTGCTCCTATTCCAATAATTTTAGATATTTTTTCTAATCTTTTACTATCTATATTTACATTTTTTTTTAAAATAATGCTTTTTGACTTTCTTATTGACTTGTTTATTATATCACTTAATTTTATCAATTTTCCATTTCTAGTCATAAATGGTTTATTATCTTTTCTTAAAATAGTTCCAAATTCATAGTGTTTTACAGATAAATTTTTGTGTATGTATTTAGCTTTTTTAGATATTTCGAAAATTTGCTTTAAATATCTTTTTTGTCTATAATCAACATAGTATATTATTTTGTCAGCTTTTAGTATTTTTGATCTATATTTTATACATGCAATATCTATTGTAGAGTATAAAAAAGTTTTATCTGAATTTTGTATAACCACACCCATATTATTTCCTAGTTTGTTTTTAAAATTTTTTAAGTAAACTATTGTTTTTCCATTTTTAAAATTCGATATTTTTTTTTTTTTTAAGTCTAATATTATATTTTTTAACATATCTTTATAAAAGCTTTCTCCTTTTATATGGATAGGCTTTAATGTAATGTTTAAACTTTTATAAATTTTTTCATTTTCTAACAATGTAATGTTTACTATTTTTTTCCAAATAGATAAACATTTTTTGTCATTTTTATACATCTTTATCAAAATTTCTTTAGATTG
Source organism: Buchnera aphidicola (Chaitoregma tattakana) (assembly GCF_039370165.1). NCBI lineage: Bacteria > Pseudomonadati > Pseudomonadota > Gammaproteobacteria > Enterobacterales > Erwiniaceae > Buchnera > Buchnera aphidicola. The sequence goes on from NZ_CP134991.1 coordinate 189,787, forward strand.
CTTTTTAAATTTGTTGTTTGTATCAAATTTTTTCTTAGATTTTTGATAATACCTTTCTAGCTTTTCTAAATTTATATTTTTTATATTTTTTATTTTTTTTTTATTGATATATGCTATTAACATTCCATATTGGTGCCCCCAGTCTCCTATATGATTTTCTCTAATTACATCATGTCCTAAAAATTCCATTATTCTTACTATGGAATCACCTATAACAGTAGATCTTAAATGTCCTACATGCATATGTTTTGCTATGTTAGGAGAAGAATAATCAACAACTATTCTTTTTTTTATTTGTTTTTGTATTCCTAATCTTTTGCATAAAAATATTTTTTCTAATTCTTTTTCTAAAAATTTTAAATTTATAAAGAAGTTCACAAAACATGGATTAGAAATTGTAATTTTAGATATTAATCTTATTTTTTGCATGTTTTTTATTACAGATTCCGCAAATTCTTTTGGTTTTTTTTTTAATTTTATAGATATTCCAATTATCCCATTTGCTTGGTAGTCTGAAGTTTGTTTATCGGAAGAAGTTGTTATTATTGGATCGCAATTTTTGTCAGCGCCATGTAAAATTAATGATTTTATAATTTCTTTTTTTATAATATTTTTTATTTGCATGTTCTATTTCACAATCTAATTATATTTTTTTTTAATTTATAGTATAATGTTTTGTATTGTATCAAATATTTTGTTTTTTTATAAAAAAAATATTTAAATTGTGATTTTCATTTAATCTATAAAAATAGTTGACAATAGTTAAAAAAGAATATAATCTTATTTAAGTAAATTAATAAATGCTCTTTAAAAAAATATTAGAAAATTTGTGTGGGTACTTCTTTAGTTAAGAAAATATATTTATATTTTTTTATTTAAAAAGTAAGTTTTTACAATTTAAGAGTTTGATCATGGCTCAGATTGAACGCTGGCGGCAAGCCTAACACATGCAAGTCGTGCGGCATCGAGAAAAGTTTTTATAATTTTCGTCGGCGAGCGGCAAACGGGTGAGTAATATCTGGGTATCTACTTAAAAGAGGGGGATAACTACTGGAAACGGTAGCTAATACCGCATAATGTTTTAGAACTAAAGTAGGGGATCTTTTTTTAAAAGACCTTGCGCTTTTAAATGAGCCCAGACGAGATTAGCTTGATGGTGTGGTAAAGGCATACCATGGCTATGATCTCTAGCTGGTCTGAGAGGACAAACAGCCACACTGGAACTGAGACACGGTCCAGACTCCTACGGGAGGCAGCAGTGGGGAATATTGCACAATGGGCGCAAGCCTGATGCAGCTATGCCGCGTGTATGAAGAAGGCCTTTGGGTTGTAAAGTACTTTCGTTAGGGAAGAAAAGTAAAAAATTAATAATTTTTTACCTTGACGTTACTTAAAGAAGAAGCACCGGCTAACTCCGTGCCAGCAGCCGCGGTAATACGGAGGGTGCTAGCGTTAATCAGAATTACTGGGCGTAAAGAGCACGTAGGTTGTTTATTAAGTCAGATGTGAAATACCTAAGCTTAACTTAGGAACTGCATTTGAAACTATTAAACTTTCGAGTATCGTAGAGGGAGGTAGAATTCTAGGTGTAGCGGTGAAATGCGTAGATATCTAGAGGAATACCAGTGGCGAAAGCGACCTCCTGGACGAATACTGACGCTGAGGTGCGAAAGCGTGGGGAGCAAACAGGATTAGATACCCTGGTAGTCCACGCTGTAAACGATGTCGACTTGGAGGTTGTATTCTTAGAGATGTGACTTCCGAAGCTAACGCGATAAGTCGACCGCCTGGGGAGTACGGTCGCAAGGCTAAAACTCAAATGAATTGACGGGGGCCCGCACAAGCGGTGGAGCATGTGGTTTAATTCGATGCAACGCGAAAAACCTTACCTGGTCTTGACATCCATAGAATTTTTTAGAGATAAAGAAGTGCCTTTTTTAGGAACTATGAGACAGGTGCTGCATGGCTGTCGTCAGCTCGTGTTGTGAAATGTTGGGTTAAGTCCCGCAACGAGCGCAACCCCTATCTTCTGTTACCATCGGGTAAAGCTGGGGACTCAGGAGAGACTGCCGGTTATAAACCGGAGGAAGGCGGGGATGACGTCAAGTCATCATGGCCCTTACGACCAGGGCTACACACGTGCTACAATGGTATATACAAAGAGATGCAAATTTGCGAAAATAAGCTAACCTCATAAAATATATCGTAGTCCGGACTGGAGTCTGCAACTCGACTCCACGAAGTCGGAATCGCTAGTAATCGTGAATCAGAATGTCACGGTGAATACGTTCCCGGGCCTTGTACACACCGCCCGTCACACCATGGGAGTGGATTGCAAAAGAAGTAGGTAGCTTAACCTTTTTATATTAAGGAGAGCGCTTACCACTTTGTGGTTCATAACTGGGGTGAAGTCGTAACAAGGTAACCGTAGGGGAACCTGCGGTTGGATCACCTCCTTATAATAATATTCTTAATTATAAGAATGTACCCACACAAATTTTCTAATAAGCATTTTTTAGATGTTGTATCTTAAAACAGGCTTGTAGCTCAGCTCGGTTAGAGCACACCCCTGATAAGGGTGAGGTCGGTGGTTCAAATCCACTCAGGCCTACCATTATATATTTTTTATAGGGGCTATAGCTCAGCTGGGAGAGCACCTGCTTTGCACGCAGGGGGTCAGCGGTTCGATCCCGCTTAGCTCCATATGTTTTTTATTTTTTTTGAGAGTATTTTTTGTCTTTATTAGTAGGATTTTTTGCAGCTTCTTTAGCTAACTTATCACAAATTTCATTACCATAATTTCCATTATGTCCTTTAACCCAGATCCATGTTATTTTATGCGCATTATTTAAAATGTTTAGTCTTTTCCATAAGTCTAAATTTTTTATTTTTTTTTTTCTTACAGTATTCCATTTTTTTTTCTTCCATGTTTTTATCCAAATAGATATACCTAACTTTAAATATTTGCTATCTGTTATAATTTTCACTGTACATGTTTTTTTTAAAGATTTTAGTCCTTCTATCGCTGCAGTTAGCTCCATTCTGTTGTTTGTAGTAAAATAAAATCCTTTGCTTATAGTTTTTTTATATTGTTTGTATTTTAGTAATACTCCATATCCTCCAGGACCTGGATTTTTTATACACGAACCATCTATATACATTTTTACCAATTTCATAAAGTATATTCCTTATTTAAAATTTTTACATGGGGTTTTTATGGAAAAATTTAAAAGACAAGTTGCCTTAGATACAGAAACTACTGGTATAGATTCTATTTTTAGGAAAAACAAAAGTAAACATAAAATAATTGAAATAGGAGCTGTAGAAATAATAAATAGAAAATTAACTGGAAACAAGTTTCATTGCTATTTAAATCCAAATAGAAAAATAGAAAAAAAAGCTTTTGAAATACATGGAATTTCTGACGAATTTTTATTAGATAAACCTACTTTTTCTAGTATAGTAAACAATTTAATAAATTTTATAAAAAATTCTGATTTAATAATACATAATGCATCTTTTGATATAAAATTTTTAGAATATGAACTATCCATTATTGATTACAAAATTAATAAAATAAATAATATATGTAATATAATTGATACATTAATTTTAGCTAGAAGTATATATCCTGGAAGAAAAAATACTCTGGATATATTATGTAACAGATATAAAATAAAAAATTTTAACAGAAAGTTTCATAGTGCTATATTAGATGCAAAAATATTATCTGAATTATATATTAGAATGACTAGAAAGCAAAATAAAATTATTTTTTTTGATGAAAATAACAATAAAAAAATGTATAAAAAAAATAATAACAAATTTTTAAAAAATGTATTAAAATTAGCTAATTCTGAAGAAATTTGTATGCATAAGAAGTATTTAAAGATGCTTGATAAAAAATAATTTTTTATAACATAATGTTAATAAGTTGACTTAAAGATTTTTAAAAAGTATAATAAAAAATATAATTGGTGCGATAGTTCAGTTGGTTAGAATATCGGCTTGTCACGCCGGGGGTCACGGGTTCAAATCCCGTTCGCACCGAAAATTTGTAATATTGTTCATTTTAATTTATATAAAAAAAATTATAGTTTTACTAAACAAGTTTTAAATATAAAAGATTTTATTTATTTTTTAATGTATCTATTATTATTTTTTAATTTTATTTGTAAATAAAATTTTATATATTTTATAATTAGAATTTTTAAATTGGTATTAATATTTATAAAATTTTTAGGTATTTAAATGAAAAAAAAATTAAAATCTTCTTTGATACATGAACTTGAAATTTTAGAGTTAGAGCAAAAAAAAATATTATTAAAATATAATAAAATTTTGAAAAAAGTAGGTAAATTAAATAAAAACATATTGGTAAAAAAAAAAATTGTTAAAAATAATTTAGTTAAAGAATCAAAAAGACTTAATAAAGTAATAGAAAATAGTTATAAATATTCTTTAGAAAATGTTATTAAAGAAACTTTACCAGTAATAGATAGTTTAAATAAAGCTATAGAATTAAAAAATAGTGTTAGTAATGTTTATATAAACAATTTTTTATATTCACTAGAAAGTGTATTAAAAAATTTTATGAAATCATTATCAAAGTTTAAAATATGTGAAATAAAACAAGTTAATGTAAAATTTGATCCTAATATTCATCAGGCTATATCAGTTATTTATTCTAAAAAATTTAAAGATAATTTTGTAGCTAATATAATTCAGAAAGGTTATTTATTACATAATCGCTTATTAAGGCCAGCAATGGTAATAGTAAATAAAAAATATAAATAAAATTAATTTAGTAATTTTTGTTATGTTAATAAATTATGTAGTTAGTATGGTATATTTAATTATAAATCAACAGTATTAATAATTTTAATTAGTTCAAATTTTTTATTTTTAAATTTTAAAATAACATGTATAAAAAAAAATTCTTACTTAATAAAAAAGTATTTCATAATTTTTATATTATTAAAACTTTTAATGCAGGGATGTCTTTAAAAGGATGGGAAATTAAATCTATACGTAGTAAAAATATTAATATATCTAATAGTTATATTTCTATTATTAAAAAAAACATATATTTAACAAATTATAATATTAATTTGTTAAACAACAATTTAAACATTAAAAATGTAGAAAAAAATAGAAATATTCAACTTTTATTAAAAAAAAAAGAAATTATATATCTGTCAAACGAAATTTTTGCAAAAAATATTACTATTGTTCCGATATGTTTATTCTGGAAAAATTTTTTATGCAAAATAAAGATAGGTTTGGCTAAAGGAATTAAAAAGTATGACAAAAGGAATATAAAAAAAGCGCAAGAATGGAAAGTTGAAAAATTAAGACTAATTAAAAAATCTAAAAGAGATATTATTTTTTAACAAAGAGTTTATTTACATAAAATTTTGGCAAAATAATTGAAAAATATTGATAAATATTGGATGAAAAAGGCATTAATTTTAGCTAAAAAAGCTAAAAATATTAATGAAGTTCCAATAGGAGCTATTTTAGTTTTAAATAATAAAATTGTTGCTACGGGTTATAATAAATCTATAAAAAACAATGATCCTACAGCTCATGCAGAAGTAATTGCCTTGAGAAAAGGAGGTCAACTTTTAAAAAATTATAGACTATTAAACACTACTTTATATGTAACCATGCAGCCGTGTTTAATGTGTGCTGGAGCAATAATAAATAGTAGAATTTATAAATTAGTATATGGTACAAGTTCTCATGATTATAAAAAAAATGTATTAGATTTTTTTTTTTAGAAAATAATATTAAAATAAAAAATAATATTTTTAGAAGTAAATGTAAAAATATAGTTAAACAGTTTTTTATAAATAAAAGAAAATAATACTTATAAAAATTATAGAAGTATCATTTTCTTTTTTATTTTAATTTAATTTTCTAATATTACAATTGAACAAAAATATTTTTTTTCATGACTTATACTTACATGTTTTTTTTTAATTTTATGAAAATAAGAAAATGTGTTTTTTAAAAATTTTATTTTTGGTTTTCCTAATCTATTGTTATATATTTCAAAATGTTTAAACGATATTTTATTGCGTATACCAGTTCCTAAAGCTTTTGCAAGTGCTTCTTTAACACAAAATCTTTTTATTAGAAATTGTATTTTGTTACAGGATACTAAATATTTACTTAACTCTTTTTTAGATAGAATCCTTTTTGCAAGTTTGTTTCTAAAAAAAATGTCAATTTTTTTTATTCTATTTATTTCTACTATATCAATTCCTATTCCTAATATACTCATAACAAATTTTTTATTTTTATATGGTTTGTACTGTAAAATATAAATGCACTTTTTTTTTAAAAAACATTTCTATTTTTTTTCTAGATGTTATATTACACTTTTTTATCATATTTCCTTTATTTCCGATAACTATTTTTTTATGTCTATTATTTTTAGTTTTTATAATAGCTTTTATAAATAAAATTTTAGCTTTTAATTCTTTTATAGATTCTATTTCTATTTTTAATTTGTATGGTATTTCCTGTGAAAAATAGTGTAAAAATCTCTCTCTTACAATTTCAGATACTATAAATTGTTTAGTGTTGTAGGTAACAAAATTTTTTTTAAAAATATGTTTTCTATGTGGTAATTTTTTTTCTACAATTGCACGTATTTTTTTAATATTATTTTTCTTATTTGAGGATGATGGAATTAATTTAAAAAATTTATATTTTTTGTGTATATACTTTAAAAATGGTAACAGTACACTTTTATCCTTTATTTTATCAATTTTGTTTATTAACAATATTATTGGTACTTTAGTATTATTTAATGATATTAAAATGTTTTCATCTTCTTGTTTCCATATGTTTCTATCTATAACTAATATTATTAAATCTACATAAAATTTTTTTTTACATACATGAAATTTTTTATTAAGTTTAAATTTAAAAATACCGGGTGTATCAATAAATATTGATTGTTTATTAAAGTTATTTCTAACTCCTACAATATATTTTTCTGTAGTATTTTTTCTATTAGAAACTATAGATATTCTTTTTTTAATAAGTTTATTAAATAAAGTTGATTTTCCTACATTAGTTTTACCTACAATTAATATTGTTCCACAAAACATGTTTTTCATAAGTATTTTATTCTTTTATTCTATACCTAATTTTAACAAAGCTCTTTTAGCGGCATCTTGCTCAGCCTTTCTTCTACTTGCACCTATACCTACTATATGATTTTTTACACCAAAAATCTTACATCTAATTGTAAATAGTTGACTATGTGCTTCACCATATACTTGTATAATAAAATATATAGGCAATGGTAAATGTTTAGATTGAAGAAATTCTTGGAGTCTGGTCTTAGGATCTTTTTTAGTATCTTCAGGATTTATATATTTTAATCTATTATGATACCATTTTAATATTAGTTTTTCTGTCACATAAATATCACTGTCTAAAAATATACTTCCTATTAGTGCTTCTACAGTGTTTGCTAATATAGATTCTCTTCTAAAACCCCCGCTTTTTAACTCTCCTTGCCCTAACTTGAGATATTCTCCTAATTCAAATTCATTAGCTATTTTGGTTAAAGTATTTCCTCTAACTAAAGTCGCTCTCATTCTGCTCATATCACCTTCATTCACTAGTGGAAAACATTTATATAAAGCATTTGCTATTATAAAACTTAAAATAGAATCTCCTAAAAATTCTAATCTTTCATTATGTTTATTACTTGAACTTCTGTGTGTAAGAGCTTGTTTTAACAATTCTATTTTATTAAATACATAACCTAGTGTTTTTTGTATTTTTTTTATTTCTATAAAATTCATATTTTACCAATTTAAATATTAATTACAAATTTATTTTTTTTTACTAATACATTTTTATTAATAAATTTATTATCAAATTATTTATTAAAAAATCCTAATTCTTTTTAAAGAAATATTTAAAAAATATATATTATAATTATGTCCTATACTCATCCATATAGTGACTACTTTACCTATTAAATTCTCTTTAGGTAAAAAACCCCAAAATCTACTATCTAAACTATTGTCAAAGTTATCACCTAATACAAAATAATTATTTTTTGGTACAATATATATATAAACATTTTTTTCATTTCTGAAAGTATTTTTTTTTAAAAATCGGTTTTCTTTTTTTGTAAAAACTTTATATATCACATTTTTTTTATCTTCTAAGTCATCTACTTTATCATGTTTAGAAAATTCTGCTTTTTGTATATAAAATTCTTTGTTATATATTTCATATATTGATATTTTTTTTCTATAATAATCATATTTTATAATATCTCCAGGTGTAGCAGCTATTCTTTTTACAAAACAGATATTTTTATTTTTTGGATATTTAAATGTAACTATATCCCCAATCATAGGCTTTTTAAAATTTATTATAACTTTATGAAAAATAGGATCTTTAATTCCATATGAAAATTTTTCTACTATAATAAAATCTCCTTCTATTAATGTTGGAAACATAGAATTAGATTTCACTATATATGATTCAAAAATAAATGATTTTATTATAAATATAACAAAAAATGTATAAAAAAATGTACTAAAAATTTTTTTTATATCATATGTATTATTTTTGTTAACTTTATTTCTAAAAAAATATAATTCAAACTTATCATATATCCAAAATATAAAAGTAATACATGTAAAAAATACAATTATGTTTTCAATTAAATTAGACATTAATTATACTCTTAATATTTTTTTTATTAACTTTTTTTTAAAATATGGAAAAAAGTTTCTTGTGGTATATTAATTTTTCCTATTCTTTTTAATTTTTTTTTACCTTTTTTTTGTTTTTGCAACAATTTTTTTTTTCTAGTTATATCTCCACCATAACATTTTGAAATTACATTTTTTCTTAACTGCTTTATATTATCTTTAGATATTATTTTGTTTCCTATAGCTGCTTGTATAGTAATTTCAAATTGATGTCTAGAAATTGTATTTTTAATTTTTTTTAATATTTTTTTAGCAAAATTATATATATTATTATTATAAATAATATATGATAAAGCATCAATTTTTTTAGAGTTTATTAATATATCTAATTTTATTACATCTGTTTTTTTATATTTTAAAAAATTATATTCTAAAGATGCGTATCCTTTTGATAAAGACTTAATTTTATCAAAAAAATCAATAATTATTTCAGATGTTGGTATTTCATATACAATACATACTTGATTATGGTAGTATTTTATTTTTTTTTGTATCCCTCTCTTATTTACACATAATTGTATAATTCTACCAAAAAAAATTATTGGAGACAAAATTGTACACTTAGAAATAGGTTCTTCTATATGTTTTATATATTTCTTATCAGGAAATTTCGCAGGATTATCTACATGTATAATTTTATTTTTTTTAGTATATATTTTATATATTACATTAGGATATGTTGATATTATTTCTACATAGTATTCCCTTTCTAATCTTTCTTTTACAATCTCCATATGTAGTAATCCAACAAAACCACATCTGAATCCAAAACCTAAAGATTTTGAATGTTCTTTTTCATAATATAGAGCATTATCATTTAAGCTTAGTTTTCTTATTCCATCTTTTAAATTTTTATACTTTTCTGATTTTATTGGAAATAGACTAATATATATTTGCGGTTTAGTTTTACTAAAATTTGTTATGCAAAATTTTGCAGGATTTTCAAAATTAGTAATAGTATGTCCTACTAAAATGTTTGAAACTTTCTTAGTTCCACAAATAACCCAGCCTATCTCTCCAGCGATTAATTTATTTTTATAAACTTTTTTAGGAGTAAATATACCAATTTTTTCTATTTTACATGTATATCCAGTATTAATTATTTTTATTTTAGAATTCGGTAATAATATTCCGTTTTTTATTCTTACTAAAATTATTACTCCTAAGTAATTGTCAAACCATGAATCTATAATTAGCGCTTGTAATTTAAATATTTTTTTTCCACTAGGACATGGTATGCAAGAAACGATTTTTTCCAATAAATCTATTATTCCATATCCTGTTTTTGCTGAACATTTTACATAATCTTTAGTGTCTATTCCTATAATTTCTTCTATTTCCATAATAGATTTGTCTACATTTGAAGTAGGAAGATCTATTTTATTTATTACAGGAATAATTTTTAGGTTTCTTTTCATTGCAAAAATGCAATTAGCTAATGTTTGAGCTTCCACTCCTTGTGTAGAGTCTATTACTAACAACACTCCTTCACACGCATGTAATGATCTAGAAACTTCATAAGAAAAGTTTACATGTCCTGGAGTGTCTATAAAATTTAAAAAAAAATTTTTTCCACATAAAGACTTATATGCTAATGAAACACTTTGTGCTTTTATAGTTATTCCTCTTTCTTTTTCTAAATCCATAGAATCTAATACTCTATTTTTCATTTCTCTTTCTGGTAAACCTTTACATATTTGAATAAATCTATCTGCTAAAGTAGATTTTCCATGATCTATATGAGCTATTATAGAAAAATTTCTTATATTTTTCATTTTTTAGATAGTTCTTTGTATCATATATATTCAATTATAAATATTTTTAAAAACAACCAATTAACTTAAATTTTACAAAATTTTAATATTATTTTTTATAAATTTATAATAAAATATTTAAATTTACTAATTAACTTTAATATATATTTATTTAAGTTATAAAAACACAATTTTTTTTTAAATATATATAAATATATTTACATTTATAAAATGTTATATAAAAAAATAATAGAACAATATATGAAAAAAAAAAAAAGACAAAAAGTTATTGTAGCAATGTCAGGGGGAGTTGATTCATCTGTTTCTGCATGGATATTAAAAAAAAAATATAATGTAGAAGGGCTATTTATGAAAAATTGGGAAGAAGATGATAAAAAAAATTTTTGTGCATCAGAAAGAGATCTACAAGACGCAGAAAATGTATGTAAAATTATTAAAATACCATTTCATAAAATAAACTTTTCTATAGAATATTGGGATAAAGTTTTTTTAAAATTTTTACATGGTTTAAAAACAGGAATTACTCCTAATCCAGATATTTTATGTAACAAAGAAATAAAATTTAAAACATTTCTAAATTTTTCTATTCAACATTTAAAAGCAGATTTTATTGCTACCGGTCATTATGCAATGATAAAGTCTATAGATAATGTAAATTTTTTATTTAAAGGATTGGATAAAAAAAAAGATCAAAGTTATTTTTTATATAATTTACAACAGAAACATCTAAATAAAATTTTATTTCCTCTAGGTAACATACATAAAAAGAAAGTCAGATTAATTGCAAAAAGATTAGAAATTTCTGTAGCTAACAAAAAAAGCTCTACTGGAATATGTTTTATTGGTCCTAAAAAGTTACAAAATTTTTTAAAGAAATATATAAAAAATAAACGAGGTAAAATATTTACTATTTCAGGAATTCTTATAGGAAGACATAATGGAATACATAATTATACTTTAGGACAAAGAAAGAATATAGGAAATATAAAGTTTAAAAATTATTTATATAGTTCACCTTTTTATATAATTGAAAAAAACATAAAAAAAAATTATTTAACTGTTTCTAGAGGATTTAATAATCCTCATTTAATGTCTATAGGCATGTTAATAAATAATATTAACTTTTTAATAAATGTTAATACTAATCAATATTTCTTTTGTACACTTAAAGTTAGACATCAAGAAAAACATTTTGATTGTTTAATTAAGTTGAACGATAAAAATAATGCAAAAGTAATTTTTAAGAATCCAATTTCTTCTATTACTCCAGGGCAATCTGCTGTTTTTTATATTTTTAGAATATGTTTAGGCGGGGGAATAGTTTCACAAAATATTCCATTAATAAAATTAATTTAAAAAAAAATACTTTATAAAAATATTATATTAGTTTACAAAGATGCACTTAAATATTTTTATATAAAAAATGTAAGTGTTTGTATATATGAATATTATTTTTTATACATTAATATATATTATTAATTCATACTAAAAAGATTTATGTAAAATATTAAAATTTATAAAAAAAGTTTAACTAACATTGGAGTATTGTATATTAGTGTAATATATAAACACATTTTTTATTGTTGTAAAAATGTTATATAAAAAATTTATTAACTTTATTCTTCTAAAATGTTAGTCTTAATTTTATTTATATTTTTATTCATATATTTTATAAAAAAATGAAATACACTAATTTGCTGTTTAGAAAAAAGATTTTGATAATGGGAATTAGAAACAAATTCTCTATAGCGTATGGTATTGCTAAATCTATGATAAGTCATAGAGCAAAAGTTGCTTTAACTTATTTTGATTATAAAGACAAAAAATTTATAAAAAATTTTGCAGAAAAAAATAACTGTCAACCAGTATTACAATGTAATGTTGCTAGCGATAGTAGTATAAGGAAACTGTTTTATAAATTGTCAAAAAAATGGAAATATTTAGATGGGTTAGTTCATTCTATTGCTTTTGCTCCTTTAGATCAGTTTTCTAAAAATTATTTAGACATAGTAAATAGAAAAAGTTTTAATATCGCTCATGAAATTAGTTCTTATAGTTTTGTAGCTTTGTGTAAGGAATCTAAAAAAATGCTTAATAAAAATGCTTCTTTATTAACTGTTTCTTATTTAGGATCTGGTTTAGTAGTTCCTAATTATAATGTGATGGGCCCAGCTAAGGCGTCTTTAGAAGCGAATGTAAAATATATAGATTACTATTTTAAAAAAAAATATGTAAGAGCTAATGCACTTTCAATAAGTCCAGTAAAAACTACATCTTCATATGTGATAAAAAATTTTTATAAAATTTATAAAAATTCTAAAAAAAAAATATTTAATAAAAAAAGTGTAAATATTTTTCAAATAGGAAATGTAGCTTCTTTTTTATGCTCTGATCTTTCTATTGGAATATCAGGACAAATTATTCATGTAAGTAATGGCTTGAATAATATATTTTAAAATTTAAATTATATTTTTTATAAAATTTTTACATTTTAAATAGTATTAGTTATACAAATTTACAAAACTAAAATAATAATTTTTTTATAATTTTTAATAAACTATTATTAATTATGTACATAATATATCATGTTATGTAAAATATTTATGTTAAGAATATATTTTTAAAAACTTATTACAAACTTTATTCTATAATATATAAAATATTTTGTGCGAATAAGAAATTTGATAATCTTTTAGGAGAAATCATGCATTTAAAATCATTGAATATTTTTTTATACATAAGTTTTTTTTTTAACTTATTTGTTTTAATAAATCCTATAGGAATGATTCCGGTATTTATAAGTATGACAAATTGTCAAAATTCTGTAGAAAGAAAACAGACTAACTTTAAAGTTAATTTAACAGTGTTTTTTATACTATTATCTTCGTTATTGTTCGGATCAAAAATTTTAAATACATTTGGCATTTCAATACATTCATTTAAAATAGCAGGAGGAATATTAATTACAAGTACTGCTATATCTATGATAACTGGAAAACTATATAAAAAAAATAAAAAGTTTGGAAGAAACAAAAAAAGTAAAATAGTTTCTCGAGAAATTGGCGTAGTGCCATTAGCTACCCCATTAATAGCTGGACCTGGAGTAATTAGTTCTATTATTATATGGAGTACTCAACACAATAACATTTTTAGCATAATAATATGCTCATTTGTAATTGTAATTTTTTCATATATGTGCTGGATACTATTTAACTTATCTAATTTTTTTATAAAAATATTAGGTGAAGATGGAGTGAATATTACAACAAAAATTATGGGTTTATTATTAATGTCTATAGGAATAGAATTTTTAATTAACGAAATAAAATTTTTTATGTTAAAATGATAATTTAGGAAATATTTTAAAATTTATTTAATTATGAAAATAAAAAAAAAATTTTGTTTAAAGATTTAGGTATAAAAGATTGGAAGTATACATATACACTTATGAAAAATTTTGTACAGAAAAAACGTTTTCAAAACGAAATTTGGTTTACAGAACATTTACCAGTATTTATTTTAGGGAAAAAAAACAATAACAAAAAAATATATTATATTACTCAAAAAATTAATATATATAACTCTAATAGAGGTGGAGGAATAACATATCATGGACCAGGACAACAATTAGTGTATTTTTTAATTTATTTAAAAAAAATTAAAAAAATGTTTTATTTAATAAAATTAATAAAAAGATCTGTAATTTCAACTTTAAATTATTTTAATATAACTAGCTACTACATTCCACATAGACCAGGAATATATGTAAATAAAAAAAAAATTTGTTCAATAGGATTGTGTTTCAAAAATGGATATTCTATGCATGGGCTGTCTTTAAACGTAGATATGGATTTATTTCCCTTCAATTTAATTGTCCCATGTGAAAATTATGGCGTTAAAATGACAAACATAAAATTGTTTAACAAATTTATATTAATAGAAGATGTAAAAAAAATATTAAAAAAAAAAATCAACTTTTTTTATAATAAATTTTTTATTAATAATAATAGTTAAGTTATATAATTGTCTTATCTTTAATATTTTTAATTATTATATAGGTAAATTATATTTTATATGAAAAATGTATATTATAAAAATACAGCTATATTTTCTAAAGTATATAAAAATGTTTTAAAAAAACCAAACTGGATAATTACAAAGTTTCCTATAAATAATGTTGAAATAAAAAACATTAAACATGTATTAAAAAAAAATAATTTATATTCTGTATGCGAAGAAGCTTTATGTCCAAATATATATGAATGTTTTAATAACAAAACTGTAACTTTTATGATATTAGGTAATATCTGTACAAGAAAGTGTACTTTTTGTGCAGTATCAAAAGGAAGACCTAACAAAATTGATAAAAATGAACCTAGAAAAATAGCAAAAGTAGTAAAAGAAATAAGTTTAAAACATGTTGTTATAACTTCAGTAAATAGAGACGATTTAAAAGATGGCGGGGCTAAACATTTTTATGAATGTATTAAAGAAATTAAAAAAAATAATGTAAGAACTACTGTAGAAACTTTAGTTCCTGACTTTAAAAATTGTGTCGATAATGCTATAGATATAATCTCTATGTCACCTCCTAACATATTTAATCATAATATAGAAAGTGTGCCAAGACTATATAAATATGTTAGAAAAGGTGCTAATTATAAAAATTCATTAAATCTATTAAAAAAATTTAAGAAAAGAAACAAAAATGTATTAACAAAATCTGGACTAATGGTAGGTTTAGGAGAAAATTACAATGAGATAATAAATGTAATGCAAGATTTAAAAAAGCATAATGTAGATATGTTAACTATTGGACAATATTTACAGCCTAGTCAATATCATTTTCCTGTAAAAAAGTATATTACTATAAAAGAGTTTAAACATTTGAAGAAAATAGCCACTAAAATAGGATTTAAAAATGTATTTTGTGGCCCATTAGTTAGATCATCTTATCATTCAGATAAACAAATAAATGAAGTCAATATTAATACTACTAAGTAGAAACCATAAAAAAATAATTTTGAATAATTAAAAATAATACTAAATTATTTTAATTATTCAAAAATTTATTAGTAATATTTACAACATTTTTTTGTTTTTATTATGTAAACTAACAAAAGATTTTAATAAATTACATACCATATTATGTACTAAATATTTTTTGTAAAATTTTAAAAATATTTTAGTATTTATTTTTTTTTTATAAAATAATTTTGAAATGCTAACCTTTTTTTTTTATTCCTATCTATAGCAACGTATATTAAGTTAGCTTTAGATGCATATGTAATTAAACCTATAGGTTTAGTACTAACTTTTTTAGTCCATACTTGAATTTTTATATGCATAGAACTTACACCTATTTTATATAATTTTGCATATAAGCTTACAATTTCTCCTACAAAAATAGGTTGTAGAAATGTTATATGTTTTACTCTAACAGTCATAACATTACCCTTAGATATTTCTTTGGCTAATATTGCACCTCCCAAATCTATTTGTGACATAATCCACCCGCCAAAAATACTTCCATTAGCATTTATATTTTTTGGCATAGCTAAAGTTCTTATAACTAATTTTCCTTTAGATAATTTTTTATTAACACACATAATAATATTTACTCAAAGAAATAATTTTTTATAAAAGTATTAAAAAAACACAAAACACGAATAATATATAAATACTTTAATTTAAACTAATTTTAAAATCTTTTTTTTATAAATTATTATTTAAAACCTTTTATATTAAAAGCGTTATTTTTATAGTAATTTTATTAAAAAAATATTACTAAAATAGTGTTAATATAATTAATAAATTAAAATTTAAATTTTTAACAAAAACTTTATAAAATAATTTTATGAAATTCTATAGTTCATACTAAATTTATTTTTTTTTTAAAAATAATAATACTATTTAAATAAACATTAAATATAAAGAATTTTAATATTTTTTTTAAAAATTATTAAAACTTTTTAATAGCATTAAACAAAGAATAAAATTTGAATAAGTAAACTATTAACATACACAAAAAAAAATTAGAAATAATATAGTATAAAAATAAAAAAAAATTTTCTGATCTAATACTGAATATATAACCAATCATTAATAATACAAATTTAGAACATAACCACATTATTATCGGAAAAGACAATTCTTTATATTTTGACAAACAAATTAAAAAACTTTTTTTTAGAGAAAACAATATTCCTTTCCTTTCTATAATTAAGATTATAGGAGATATAGAAAAAAAAATAGAAAAAATTATTGCTGGAAATATTAACAATACTAAACCTGCCTGAATAATTAAGTTTATAAAAAAAATTAATAAAAATAAATTAGGAAATATAGAAAAAAACATTTTATAAATTTTATATAAACTTTCTTTTTTTTCACACACTTTAAAATATATTATCATCATTATACTTTCTATAATAAAAGTTAAATTAATTATAAAAAATATGTTTCTTAAAAAAGAAAATTGTAGAATTGTTTTTTGCTGTGAGAAAGTCATTAAATCAAATATATTTACTAAAGAATACATATTTCTGTCTTGTCTTAAAATTGTAAAATAAATTTTTTGTATTGTAGGAATAATATAATAATCAGATACAATTATTGTAAAAGAAAAAAAAATTGATACTAAACACAGTTTTATCCAATTTTTTTTTACAAAGTTTAATGTCTCTATAAACAAATCAGTTTCTTTTATAAACATTATTTTATCACCATAAAAATTTTTTATAAAATATAATTTATAAATAAAAATATATACTAACAAAAAAGTTTTTTAGAATTTTAAACACTATATTTTTATAATATTTTATAATTCTTTCTAGTAGAATTTTTGAATTTTACTATCAAATTATTAATTTTTTTAATTATTTTGTTTTCATTGTTTAAATATTTTTCTATTTGTTTAACTATAATAGAACCGCATACTATACCATCTATTTTTAGTTTTAATATTTTTTTTATTTGTTTAGAAGAATGTATACCAAAACCTTGCACTAAAGGTATTGAAGAAAATTTTTTTATTTTATTACATATCCCTTTTATATTAAAACTATTATTATTATCTATACCAGTAACTCCTGGTCTAGAAAGTAAGTATATATAACTTTTAGAAATTTCAACTATTTTTTTTAAGAATTTATCGTTTATGTCTGGAGGACAAATAAATATTTGTGAAACATCGTTTTTTTTCGAGCTTTTGTAAAAAGGTGTACATTCTTCTATAGGTAAATCAACTATTAATATCGAATCTAATCCACACAAATAACATTTTTTATAAAAATTATTAATTCCATTAGCAAACACTAAATTTGAATATGTTAATAATCCAATAGGAATATTTGGATATTTTTTTCTTATATATTTTATCATATTAAAACACTTTAAAACTGTAACTTTCGAACTAATTGCTCTTAAATTTGCATTTTGTATAATAGGACCATCAGCTAAAGGATCAGAAAAAGGTATACCTACTTCAATAGCGTCTGCACCGTTTTCAATTATATTACATATAATGTTTAATGAAATATCAAAATTTGGATCACCTAATACTACAAATGGTATTAGACATCCTTCACTGTGCATTTTTAATTTTCTAAAAATTTTTAAATATCTATCTTTCATAAAGTTTCCGTTTAACTTTTTATAAAATTTTTCACAGACAAAACATCCTTATCTCCTCTTCCAGATAAGTTTACTATGATAGTCTGTTTTATTGTTGGGTCTTTTTTTATTATTTTTATAGCATATGCAAGCGCGTGAGAAGACTCTAAGGCTGGTATTATACCCTCTTTTTTACAAATTATTTTAAATGCACTTATAGCTTCATGATCTTGTATAGTTACGTATTTTACTCTTTTTATATAATTTAACCAAGTATGTTCAGGACCAACTGAAGGAAAATCTAGTCCAGCAGATATAGAATGCGATTCTTTAATTTGGCCTTCATAATTTTGAAGAATTTTTGATTTCATTCCAAAATATATTCCTAATTTTCCATATTTTAACGATGCACTATTATGATCTTTAATATTTTTATTTCCTCCAGCTTCTACACCTATTAATTTTATATTGTTTTTACTTAAAAATTTTGAAAATATTCCTATTGCGTTAGATCCACCTCCTACACATGCTATTATTATTTCTGGATATTTGTCTTCTAATTTCAAAATTTGCTTTTCTGCTTCTAAACTTATAATACTTTGAAATCTATGCACTATACTAGGATATGGATGAGGTCCAGCTGAAGTACCTACCATATAATGAGTATCATGATAACTATGTGACCAAGCCCGAATGGCTTCATTACAAGCACTTTTTAAAGTTTTCGATCCAGAAACTACAGGTATAATCTTCGCACCTAATAATTTCATTTTCAATACATTAGTATATTGTCTTTCTATATCTTTAGAACCCATGTATATACTGCATTTTAAATTAAATAATGCAGATATCATCGCTGTAGATACTCCATGTTGCCCAGCTCCAGTTTCTGCTATTATCTTTTTCTTTTTCATTTTTTTTGCTAATAAAGCTTGTCCAATTACTTGATTAATTTTGTGAGCTCCACTATGCAATAAATCTTCTCTTTTTAAATATAATTTCGTGTTTGTACCTTTTGTAAGATTATTACATAAAGTTAATGGGGTAGGTCTACCTGCATAATTATTTAACAAATAATTCATATCTTTTTTAAAGGTTTTATTATCATGATATTTTACAAAATATTTTTCTAACTGTAACAAAGCTGGAACTAATATTTGAGGAACATACATTCCACCAAATTTTCCAAAGTATGAATTTAATATAGTCATTTTATTTATAAACTTTTTTTAATTGTATAATTTTTTATTTTTGAGAAAAAATATTTTATCTTTTTTTTATCTTTTATTCTTATTTTTTTTTCTAACCCTGATCCTATGTCTAAACCATAGCAATTCATATCCAATGCACTTGTACAATTTTTTATATTAATACCTCCAGATAAAAATATTTTCTTTAAATTTAAATGTTTTAACATAGACCAATTAAAAGATTTTCCACTTCCTGGAACAATATTATCTAATAAAACATGATCTACATTTTTAAAATAAATATTATTAATTTTTGACTTTACTCCTATAGCCTTCCATATGCTAATGTTTTTAGGTAAGCTTTTTCTTAATTTGTATATATATTTTTCATTTTCATTTCCATGTAGTTGTATAGCATTTAAATTTAATTTTTCAGATATATATTTTATTTTATTAATACTCTCGTCTTGAAAAACACCTACATATTTTAATGAACTCAAACACATAATTTTTTCTGCTTCTTCTAATTTTACTACTCTTAAAGAAGAATTAGAAAAAATAATACCACAATACGTTGCCCCATAATTTGAAATATTTATTATATCTTCTTTTCTGGTTATGCCACATATTTTGTTATTTCCAAAAATTATTTTTTTTACATTTATATTAATGTTTTTGCTAGACATTATTGCAGATCCTATTAAAAAACCATGTACATATTTTTTTAAATTATTAACAGTGTTGTTATTTAATATTCCAGATTCACTAATTATAATTTTATTTTTAGGAATTAATGTAGACAATTTTTTAGTTATATTAATGTCTATTGACATATTTTGTAAATTTCTATTATTTATACCAAATATTTCAGCGCCTAAATATTTAGCTCTGTTTAACTCATATTCATTACTAACTTCAGTTAATATTTCTAATTTTAAAAGTTTGGCTATTTTTGAAAATCTTATATATTCAGAATCTTTTAGAATAGATAAAATTAATAAAATTGCATCTGCTCCTAAAAATCTAGACAAATATATTTGATATTCGTCTATAAAAAAATCTTTGCATAATATTGGTAATTTTGTATGTTCTCTAACATATTTTAAATATTTAACATTTCCTTTAAAATATTTGTCTTCTGTAATAACTGATATTGCAGTAGCATATTTATTGTAACATTTTACTATTTCTAAAATATTAAAACACTTTCTAAATGTACCAAAAGTTGGTGAAGCTTTTTTAATTTCTAATATGAAAGATTTGCTTTTTGTGTTTATAGATTTTTTTAAACTAAGTTTAGTCTCTTTAATTAAATTCTTAAACTTTTCTAATGGTCGATCTGTTTTATTTCTTTCTATCCAAGATTTTTTATAATATAAAATTCTTTCTAAAATCGATTTATTCATTAGCATTTCCTAGTAGACATTTTTTTTATAAATTTGAAAATTTCACCTTTTTTTATAATGTCTAATGCATAATAAGCATTATCTTTTATATTTTCTAAACCGAAAGTTTTTAAAAGAATAGCTACATTTGCTGATATAGTTTCTTCATAAACTTTTTCTCCATGTCCTTGCATAAGTTTTTTTACAAAATTGTTATCTTTTAAGAAAAGTTTTTTATAATAAGTTTTAAAACCAAAATCCTCAGGAAATAATTGATATTTAACTATCTTATTATTATTTAATTCATTTACATAAGTCGGCCCGTATAAAGTTACCTCATCAAAATTTTGACTATGTATTACAAATACTCTTTTATATTTTAAAATTTTACAAACTTTAGCTATAATTGGCACTAAATGCAAACTATATACTCCTATAACAGATAATTTAGGTCTAGCAGGATTTAACAAAGGTCCTATTAAATTAAAAATCGTTCTTATTCTCAATTTTTTACGTATGTCTTGTATATGAGCAAAACTTTTATAATATAAAGGAGCGAGTAAAAAACATATATTAAAATTATCTAAATTGTTTATAGACTTTTTATGAGATATATTTACATTAATTTTATTATTTTTTAAAAAATTAGCAGATCCTGATTTTCCAGTAACGTTATAATTACAATGCTTAACAACTTTAAAACCAGCAATAGCTGCTACTATTGCGCTTATTGTAGAAACATTAATATCATTTTGATAATCTCCTCCTGTTCCAGTAATATCTGAAAATAAACATTCTGGTTGTTCAAATTTTTTTTTTATTTTTAAAAAACTTTTTACAGCTCCTAATATTTCATATAACGTTTCTTTTTTTAAATTCATTAAAACTATGGCTGCAACAATTTCTACATAATTTATATTTTTATTACATATTTTATCAAACAATTTACAACTTTCTGTAAGATTTAAATTTCGTAATTTGTATAATTTTTTAAATATCTTTTTCATATAATGATTACTTAGTAAAATATTTTTATTTTATTTTAAAATATTCACAAACTCTGTATATATATTAACAAAATTTATACATATAACTTTAAAAAAAAAGTTATACAAACATTTTTTTTAGTAAAATAATATTACATATTAAAAATTATATAAACTTTATTTTATGTTTATAAATGTTATAAAAAAAATAAAATTTTAACATAATATATATTACTATAAAATATATCAATATATACCTTAATAAAAATACAGTAAAATTTATTATATAATATATGGTATTAAGTTATCTTAACATTGTTAATATTATTTTTTTAATATATCTTGTATATATATTTGAAATAAACGTTAAAATGTATATATTAAAAATTAGAATCACTAATTTAATATTATAAGGTAAATTATCTTTTTTCTTTGAAAAATATTTTTATTAAATATTACAATATTAACTGTTTATTAAAGAAACAATTTTTTTTATAAATATATTATTTCCTATTATTGAAATATTGAACTTTTCAAAATTATTTCTTTTGCTAAATATTACATCTGTTAATC
The DNA here is from genome assembly GCF_039370165.1 of Buchnera aphidicola (Chaitoregma tattakana). NCBI lineage: Bacteria > Pseudomonadati > Pseudomonadota > Gammaproteobacteria > Enterobacterales > Erwiniaceae > Buchnera > Buchnera aphidicola. The sequence goes on from NZ_CP134991.1 coordinate 212,066, forward strand.
CTCCTGATTCTTTTACATGTAATTCCCCTGAAAGAAAGTTTAATACATTTTCTTTTTCTATTATTAAACAATCTAATCTTCCGGATGCTACATACACAAAATCTAGAACACTAGATCCTGTTATTCTGATATTAATATTTTTATTAAACAGTTTCTTAATAATTTTTATATATTTTTGTTTTGCACTTTCATTTTTAGTAGGAACATTTATTGCTATAGTAATACCATTATCTGTTAAATTATTATTACACCTCATTCTATATCCATTTAACTTAGCTCCTTCACCTTTTACAGCAGTAAATAGTTCATTTCTTAATGGGTCATATATTACAGACATAAATATATTTTTTTTTATAAAATATGATATCAAAATGCAAAAATGTGGAAATTTACTACTAAAATTTTTATATCCATTTAAAGAATTTATGAACCAAAACATTTTTTCTTTACTAAAATTATGGTCATTATTTTTGTTAGTAAAATAAATATGATTTGGATAATATTTAAATATTTCTTTAATTATTATACTTTCTGTTTTTTTTATAACTTCTTCAAAAAATAAAAAATTTTTAATATTTTTTTCTAAAAAAAAATAAGAATCATAATATTTTATAACAAAATTACCTGCTTTTCTAACTGCTGAAATAGCAATATTTACTATGGGATTCATAACTATTATTACCAATATAGTATAAATGTTTAAAAATTATTTTAATAAAAATTAAAATTTTATTTTTTAATAAAAATAAAAATTTATACATTGAAATAAAATATTGAAAAAAACTAATTTTCTAAATATTTTGTTTACTGTTAAATTTTTATAAAAATTTATATATTTTTATTAAATATACAATTTATATATAAAAATTATATTTGGAAACATATATAATATTTTACATAAACTAAAATAATAACATGAATAAATTTTATTATTTTTTTTAAAACATTTATAACAGAATAAAATTTTAATTATTAGTATAACTATAAAAAGCCATGAAAAAAAATATAAAATCCATTAAAGGAATGAATGACTATATAGATAAAAAATTACACTTATATAACTACGTAATAGAAATATGTAAAAATATATTAAATAAATATTGTTATAAAGAAATTAAGACTCCAATAATAGAACAAACCGATTTGTTTAAGATTTCTATAGGAAACAATACAGATATCATAGATCAAGAAATGTATTCATTTTATGATAAAGGAGGAAAACATCTTACATTGAGGCCAGAAGGTACTTCAGGATGTATAAGATCTGTGATAGAACATAATTTATTATATAAAGATAAAATACAAAAATTATGGTATTTTGGTCCTATGTATAGGCACGAAAATACACAAAAAGGAAGATATAGAGAGTTTCACCAGTTTGGTGTTGAATCAATAGGTACAAATAGTATATATATAGAATTAGAAATAATTTTAATAACAATTAAAATATGGAATGTTTTAGGAGTATCAAGACATTTAAAACTAGAAATTAATTCTATAGGATCAATAAAAGAAAGAGAAATTTATAAAAATAAATTAAATACTTTTTTAGACAGTAAACACAACTATATAAAAAAATATTATAAAAAAAACTATAAAAAAAATCCATTAAGATTATTTGAAAGCAAAAATAGTAATATAAAAAAAGTTCTTAAATTAGCACCATTATTACATAAAAATTTAAGTAAAAAAACATTATTAAGATTTAAACATTTATGTAATGTTTTAAAAAAGTTTAAAATAAAATATTATATAAACAAAAATTTGGTACGAGGTCTAAGTTATTATAACGACACAGTTTTTGAGTGGAAAAATTTAAGCTTAAATAAAAAAAATACAGTTTGTGCAGGAGGTAGATATGATAAATTAGCATATATATTAAATGGAAAAAAAATACCTTCATTTGGTTTTGCTATAGGTATAGAAAGATTAATAATATTAATAAATAACTTAAAAAAGAATAAAACAAAAAAAACGACTATAGACATAGAAATAATATTTTTAGATAATGAAACTATTTTGGAATCAATTAGCATTTCTGAAAAAATTAGAAAAAAATTTCCTACTTTAAAAATTTTTATAAATTTTTCTAATGAAAGAACCAAGAAAAAGTTAAAGAAATCTTATGAAAATAAAGTTAAAATGGTTTTGTTTATAGGAAAACAAGAAATAGAATATAAATGTTATTCTATAAAAAATTTAAAAAACAAAGAACAAAAACAATGTACTTATAAAGAACTAATAAAAGAAATTTCAAAATTGTTTTTCTAACATTGCATATTTTGCATTAACACAGTTATTTTATTAATTTATTTTTAAAATGTGATGAGATAAAAAATGTTTACAATAAATAACAAAATAGAAAGTGATAAAGAAATATTTAGTTTATTAGAAAAAGAAAGAAAAAGACAAGAAAATCAAATTACTCTAATAGCTTCAGAAAACTATGTAAGTAATGCTGTACTATCTGCACAAGGATCTATTTTAACAAATAAATATGCAGAAGGAATTGTAAAAAATAGATATTATGCAGGGTGCAAATATATAGATAAAATTGAACAAATTGCAATCAATAGAGCAAAAAAATTATTTAATGTAAATTATGTAAATGTACAACCACATTCAGGATCTCAAGCTAATTTCGCTGCATATTCATCAATTTTAAAATATGGTGATACGGTGCTAGGAATGAAGCTATCACATGGAGGGCATTTAACACATGGCTCTAAGGTAAACTTTTCTGGTAAATTATATAATTTTATACCATATGAAACAAATGATATAGGAAAAATAGATTATATAGAAATAGAAAAGATTGCTAAAAAATATAATCCTAAAATGATAGTAGGAGGATTTTCTTCTTTTTCAGGAACCTGCAATTGGAAAAAAATGCGAGAAATATCTGATGCAGTGGGAGCATATCTTTTAGTAGATATTTCTCATATTGCCGGATTAATAATAGCTGGTTTGTACAATAATCCTATACCATATGCACATATAATAACCAGTACAACACATAAAACATTAGCTGGGCCAAGAGGCGGGATAATAATGTCTAACTTAAAAAATAAAAGAATATTAAAAAAAATAGATTCTTCTGTATTTCCTGGATGCCAAGGAGGCCCTTTAATGCATGTAATTTTGGCCAAAGCAATAGCTTTTAAAGAGGCTTTAACTAGCAGATTTAAAAACTACCAAAAACAAATTATAAATAATATTAATGCTATGATAAAAGTTTTTAAAAAAAAGAATATGAAAATAGTCTTTAAAAAGACTTATAATCATTTGCTTTTATTAGATCTAAGACAAGAAAATTCTACTGGTTCAGAAATTGAAAATTATTTATCAAAAGTAAATATAATTGTAAATAAAAATAGTATACCTGGAGAAAAGACAAAACATAATATTACATCAGGTATAAGAATAGGAACTCCAGCTATCACTAGAAGAGGATGTAAAGAAAAAGAATCAATAAAAATATCTAATTGGATTATAAAAATAATTAAAAATAAAAAAAATAAAGAAATAAGAAATTATGTGAAATATAAAATAAAAAATTTATGTGCTAAATATCCTATATATAAAAATTAATAATATATAAAGATTGTGTTGTCTTTATTATTTGCGATAACACAATCTATTTTTTAAATAATTTTATATAAAATTTTTTACATAATATTATTATGTCTTATTATTTAATAAATATTAAATTTATATATCATAAAAATTTACCCAAATAGGATTTTTACCTATAAAAAAATTTTTTATCAAATGAATTAATTGACCATTATTAATATTTATTTTATAAAGTGACATACTGTTAGATTTTTCTCCTGTTGAAACTAAATAGTTTCCAGAAGAGTCTATTCTAAAAGATCTTGGCTGAATATCAGTTTTATAAAATTTTAATAACTTTAATTGGTCGCCACTATTTGATATCTTAAAAGATGTAATAACATTTTTTTTTCTATCTGAAGCATACAAATATTTATTACATGGAGTAATTTCTATTTCAGATGCCCAAAATTTTTTTTCTGTATTAGGTATTAGTTTTATTTTTTGTAATATTTTCATTTTTTCATCTATTTTTATTACATTTATAGTACTATTTAGTTCATTTATAACATACATGTTTTTTTTATTTTTATGTAACACAAAATGTCTAGGACCTGAATTTTTATCAAACGTTATATGTGAACATAAAGATTTATCTATTTTGTTTAAATTTCTTGTGTTAGAATAATATATTCTATCTTCCTTTATAGCAGAAAATATTAAAAGTTTATTATTTTTAGTGACTGATGAAAAATGACATCCTTTTATGTTAAACAATATATTGTATTTTTTATAAGGAATACAATTTTCATCAATTTTATACATTTCTAAGCAATTTCCATGAAAAGAACTACTAAATAATATTTTTTTTTTAAAGTTTATATTTATATGATTAGAAGGATATTTAATATCTATTTTATTAAAAAATTTTAACATTCCATTTTCTAATATTTTTAGTACTAATATCTTGTTATTAGGTCTGATTCCTAAATATAATAATTTTTTTTTTGGATATATATATATTGGTTGAGGAATACCATTAGTTTTAAATTTTTGTATGACTATAAATTCCATCTTTTTAGAAATCTGTAATACTTTTATAACATTTTCTCCAGATAACGACACATAAATAATTTTTTTCATTTTTTTATATATAATAATATTTTATTTTATAAAAAAGTTTTAACATAAATTTACGTATAAAAACATATAAAATTTTAATAATTTGCTTTTTGTTAATATTTTAAAAAAAATTTTGTAAAATAATTGTTATAAATATAATATGTTAATATTATTTTTTAATATTTTTTGTTAAACATATATAATAAAATTATTGTTAATTATATTTTAGACAATATATTTATAAAAAAATTTCTTTTATTTAAACATAACTATAATATTATAGAATTACTTTTTTTTTAAAAAAAGTTTGCTAACAGAACATTTTTAAGACATATAAAAAAAGATTAAATGTAAAACATATATTTGTTACTTTTATAAAATTAATATACAATAATTTTAATAGATTTTTAATCTCTGTAAAATTTAAACTATTTAGTTTATAAATAAAATTAAAATACATAATATTATTTTTTAAATTTTAAAAATATCTCAAAAAAAAAGTTATATATTATGTAATACTTTTTTTTATAATGGTAAAATATATGAAAATAAGAGTTGGAATAAATGGTTTTGGCAGAATAGGAAGATTAGTTTTTAGACTGTCACAGTCTAGACCTGATATAGAAGTAGTAGCAATAAATGATTTGTTAGATACAAAATATATAAAATATTTATTAAAATATGATTCTACACATGGGAAATTTAACAAAAATATACAAACAACAAAAAATCTACTTGTGATAGATGGAAAAAAAATACATATATCTTCAGAAAAAAACCCAGAAAACTTATCATGGGGTAAACTTCTTATAGATGTAGTTGTAGAGTCTACTGGAATTTTTTCTGATAGAGAAAGTGCGAATAAGCATATACTATCTGGAGCTAAAAAAGTAGTAATAACGGCACCCACTAAAGATGATATACCTATGTTTGTTAGAGGTGTTAATTTTGACAAATATACAGGTGAAGATATAGTATCTAATGCTTCATGTACTACAAATTGTTTAGCTCCTCTAGCAAAAATTATTAATGATGAATTAGGAATAATAGAAGGTCTAATGACTACAATACATGCTACAACTGCTACACAAAAAACTGTTGATGGTGTATCTAAAAAAGATTGGCGTGGTGGAAGAGGAGTAATGCAAAATATAATACCTTCTTCTACAGGAGCAGCGTTAGCTGTAGGTAAAGTTATACCTGAACTCTACGGAAAATTGACCGGAATCGCTTTTAGAGTACCAACTTCTAATGTATCTGTAGTAGATCTTACAGTAAGATTAAAAAAAATGTCAACATATAAAAATATATGTAATATAATTAAAGAATATTCTATAAATAAGATGAAAGACATAATATATTATGTAAATGATGAATTGGTTTCATCAGATTTTAATGGTAGTACTTTTACTTCTATATTTGATGAAAAGGCAGGGTTATCATTAAATAATAATTTTGTTAAATTAGTCGCCTGGTATGATAATGAGTTAGGATATTCTAGTAAAGTATTGGATTTAGTAAATATGGTGCATAATAAAACAAACTAATAATTTAATATAAAATTTATATAATAAATTTTAAAGATACAATTAAGTAGTATTATTCCTAATTTCTAGAAATAATACTACAACATTGAAAAATTGATATATATTTTATTTGTATTAAATTTATTTTTTTATGTTTTCTATCTCTAATAAAACATTTTTAGTCCAAGTTTTTATTCTAGTATCACTATACTCTGGCTGTCTGTCTTCATCTATAATTAATCCTACGAAATTTTTTGTATCGTACAATGCTTTGGAAGAATTAAAAAAATAATTTTTTATTGGCCATTTTCCAACTAAAATAGCACCATTATTTTGCACAATTTTATATATTTTTTTCATTGCATCGCAAAAATATTCTGAGTAATCTTCTTGATCGCCACATCCAAATAATGCAACTACTTTTTTTTTGAAATTAATAGTTTTTAAAATGGGAATAAAGTCATCCCAGTCAGCTTGTAAGTCTCCATAATACCAAGTAGGAATTCCTAAAAATAATATTTTATATTTTTCTATAATTTCTTTACTAGTATCAGATATGTCATATAAAAAAACTTTTTTGCTATTAATATTTTTTAAAATTTTTTTTGCTACAATTTCTGTATTTCCTGTATCACTTCCAAAAAATATTCCAATTTCTCTGTTCATTAAAATCCTTAAAAATTTCTTCATAAAATAAATTAATTTTATAATTTATAAATAAAATGCTTATATATTTTTTTTTAATAAAAAATTATTAATAAGATTGTATTATAATATGGAACTTGTAAAAAATATGTTATGCAAATATATTAAAAATAAAATCTTAAATAGTTTTTATATATATTTAACACATGTCATACAAAATATTATTTGTATAAAACAATATAATTAATTTTATATATTTTAATTTAACTGTAAAATATATAATGTATTAAATATTATTATAAAACTTTTATAAATATATTATGTATATAATAACAAATACAGAATTAGAAAATATTATAAATAAAAAGTTGCATGCAAAAAGATTTAAAGATCACATATATAATGGACTACAAGTAGAAGGTACTAAAAAAATACATAAAATAATAACAGGGGTTAGTATATGTAAAAAATTAATAAATATAGCAATTTTAAAACATGCAGACGCTATAATAGTACATCATGGAATGTTTTGGAATGATGAAAATCGAGTTGTGAACAAAATAAATAGATTTAGGTTAAAATTAATTTTAGAAAATAATATAAATTTATATTGTTGGCATTTACCGTTAGATTATGATGAAAATATAGGAAATAATGTCCAAATCGCAAAAAAATTAAAGATACACATAAAAGGAAAAATAAATAAACTTTTATATTGGGGCGAATTTGAAAAGAAAATTAAATTTATTAAATTAAAAAATCTTATAAAAAAAAAATATTTTAGAAATCCATTTTGTTATAATGAAAACTTAAAACATGATATTAAAAGTATAGCATGGTGTAGTGGTAAGTCTCAAAAACTTATTGTAGAAGCTGCTAATTTTGGAGTAGATGCTTTTTTAACAGGGGAAGTATCAGAAGATACTATGCACTATTCAAATGAATATAAAATATACTTTTTTTCTGCAGGGCATCACGCTACAGAAATAGATGGAATAAAAAAATTAGGTGAATGGATACAAAAAAAATATAAAATAGAAACTAATTTTATAAATATTAAAAATCCAATTTAATTATTTAAAAATAATATAATTTTTATAAAAAAAATGAAAAATGACAACTCTAAAATAGAAAAAAATAATGTTTTAAATATATATAATCAAAATTATATAGAAAACATTTTTTTGAAATTTTTAAAAAACAAATTATCAGTAAAAAAAGAATGGCGAGCACTTTTTAAGAATATAGAAACAAAAATATATAATAAAAAAAATGACAAAAGTATAATAAAAAAACATGATATAATAAAATTAATATTTACTTTTAGATCATATGGACATTTTATAGCTAAAACTAATCCTATAAAACAAGGAACTGAAAAAAAAAAAATTTTTACATATTTTAAAAAAAAATATAAAGTTTTAAAAAAACAAGTATTTAATAATATAAAAATAAAAAAAATTGAATCAGATTATATATATATATATGAAAAAATGCAAAATATATATGCTAATTCTATCGGAATAGAATATATGCATATAGATTCAAAAAAAGAAAAAATATGGTTAAAAAATTTTTTAGAAAAAAATATTAAAAAAAAATTGTCACAATCAAAAAAAAAAAATTTATTAAAAAATTTAATTGTAACTAACTATTTCGAAAAATTTTTAAATTCAAAGTTTCCAGGATCTAAAAGATTCTCTATAGAAGGATCTGAGATTATTATACCTATAATACATGAAATAGTAGAATATTCTAAAAAAAATAGTATAAATAGAGTAATTTTAGGAATGTCTCATAGAGGACGTATAAATGTTTTAAGAAACATATTTAACAAATCTTTAAAAAAAATATTTAGTGAATTTGATGACAAATCTGTAGAAATTGAAAAATATGATGATGTAAAATATCATTTGGGATATAAAAAAACTATTTTAAAATATCCTAAAAAAATTATATTAGAAATAAAAAACAACCCTTCTCATCTTGAATCAATTTATCCTATAGTCCTAGGATCTGCAAGATTTTATTTAGATCATAATTTAAAAAAAACAAAAAATATAATAACAATCTTAATACATGGAGACATGTCTATTAGCGGGCAAGGTATTGTACAAGAAACGTTAAACATGTCACAAACTAAAGGATTTAAAGTCGGTGGAACTATTCATCTTGTTATTAATAATCAAATAGGATTTACTACTTCTCATGTTTCAGAAATTAGGTCAAGTAAATATTGTACAGACATCTCAAAAATAATTTCATGTCCAATTTTTCACGTAAATGCAGACATTCCAGAACAAGCAATTTTTGTAATAAATTTAGCTATAAATTTTATGCAAAAATTTAATAAAGATGTTTTTATAGATGTTATATCTTATCGAAGAAATGGGCATCATGAGTCTGATGATCCTAATGTAACACAACCTCATATGTATAAAATAATAAAAAAACATATGCCTGTATATAAAATATATGAATTAGAATTAGTTAAAGAAAAAAATATTACACAAATAGAAATTAAAAAAATAAAAAAAAAGTATAATTATTTTTTAGATACACAATATACAAAATATAAAAATACATTGTTAAAAAAAATTACAAATATAAATAACACTTTAAAACAGACAGATAATGTAAACAAAAAATCAAAAATTTCATTCAAAGATTTTAAAGATCTGTCTATAAAAATAAATACCATATCAAAAAAAATTCATTTACATAAAATTGTAAAAAAAATATATAATAACAGAATATTAATGTCAAAAGAAAAGACTAACTTTGACTGGGGAGCAGCTGAAGCTTTAGCAATAGCTACTTTATTAAAAGAAGGAATAACATGTAGAATTTCTGGAGAAGATGTATCTAGAGGAACATTTTTTCAAAGACATGCTATTATACACGATCAAAAAACAAAATCTTATTATATACCTCTTTGTAATATAAATACTAGTGCAAACTTTTATATATGGAATTCTACATTATCAGAAGAATCTGTGCTAGCATTTGAATATGGATATTCTATATCTTCACGAAATGCTATTAATATATGGGAAGCGCAATTCGGAGATTTTGCTAATTCAGCTCAAGTAATAATAGATCAATTTATAGTTTCAGGAAAAAAAAAATGGGGAGAAACATCTAGTCTAATAATGTTATTACCTCATGGATATGAAGGACAAGGACCAGAGCATTCTTCATCTAGACTAGAAAGATTTTTGCAGTTATCTGCTGAAAAAAACATTCAAATAGTATTACCTACTAACACTAGTCAGTTATATCACATTATACGAAATCAAATATATCAAAAAACAGTTGTTCCCTTAATAATAATGTCTCCTAAATCTATGTTAAGAAACAAAAAGTCTTTTAAATCGTTACACAGCATATATTTTAGTAATTTTAAAAACATAATATATAAAAAACAGCATTGCTATAATAATATATATAAAATAATTTTTTGTTCTGGAAAAGTTTATTATGATATTCAAGAGAAAATAATAAAAAAAAATATTAAAAACATATTAATAATAAGAATAGAAAGATTATATCCATTCCCTAAAAATGATATTTTAAAAATATTATGTTTATGTAAAAATGCTGTAAAATTTATTTGGTTACAAGAAGAACCAAAAAATCAAGGAGCTTGGTTTTTTGTAAAAAATTGTATAGAAAATATTATACCACATAGTTTTAAAATAAAATGTATTAGTAGAAATTCTTCAGCCTCTGTATCTACAGGATATATTAGAATACATAAAGAAGAGCAAGAAAAAATCATAAGAAAAACTATATCATAAAAAAGGAAAACTTTTTCAAATGAATCAAAATATAACAGAAATAAGAGCTCCTGAACTTCCTGAATCAGTTACAAATGCAACTATAATAAAGTGGAAAAAAAATATAGGCGACATAATAAAAAAAAATGAAAACATATTAGAAATAGAAACAGACAAAATATTGATGTCCATAGAATCTCCTTCATCAGGTATATTAAAAAAAATTTATAAAAAAAAAGGAGAAAAAATATATTCAAAGGAAGTACTTGGTAAAATTAATAAAGAAGTAGAAGAATTAAATGTTTTTATAAAAAAAAAAACATCTCCAACTGTTAGAAGATTACTTAGATCGAAACATATAAATAATATAAAAATATTTAATAGAATAAAAAAAAATAGAATTACAAAAAAAGACATAATAAACAATATAGATAAAAATCCAAAAAATAAAAACAACTTTGTTAAAACAAGTAAAACACATAACTGTAAAAAAGAAAATAAAGAAAAAAAACACAGTTATACTGTAATTATGAGCAATTTAAGAAAAAAAATATCTGAAAGATTGTTAGAAACAAAAAATAATGCAATAATGTTAACAACTTTTAATGAAGTAAATATGAAACAAATAATAGAATTGAGAGAAAAATATAAAAAAAATTTCAAAAAAAAATATAATATAAACTTAGGATTTATGTCTTTTTTTATAAAGGCAGCTGTAGAATCTTTGAAAGAATTTCCTGAAGTAAATACTACTACAAACGGAGAAACAATTACATATTATAACAATTATAATATTAATATAGCAATATCTACTAACAAAGGTTTAGTTGCTCCATTGATAAAAAACACAGATCTACTCAGTATGCAAGAAATAGAAAAAAAAATCTTAGATTTAAAAATAAAATCAGAAAATGAAAATTTAAAAATTTCAGAAATGTCTTCAGGAAGTTTTACAATATCTAATGGAGGTGTTTTTGGATCATTATTCTCCACTCCTATAATAAATCCTCCACAAACTGCTATATTAGGGATAAATACTATTCAAGAAAGACCAATAGCAATTAAAAAAAAAATAAAAATAATGCCTATGATATATTTATCATTATCTTATGACCATAGAATAATAGATGGAAAAAGCTCAATAAATTTTTTAAAACACATAAAAAATGTTTTAGAAGATTTTTCTAGAGTTATAATACAAATTTAAAAAATATAAAACTATAGATGTTTTAAAAAAATATATCTATAGTTTTATAATTGTAGAAAAAAAATTTAATATAAAAAATAATGTAACATTTCTTAATATTGTTTTTTAAAAAAAATAGTAGTATTATTAGAAAATAACAAAATTTTATTTAAAATGTATATAAATTTTTATTTTAAAAAGATAAAATAATATGAAAAATGTAGAATTAGTATTAATCAGACATGGTGAAAGCGTTTGGAACAAGCTTAATAAATTTACAGGATGGATAGATGTAAAGCTGTCTGAAAAAGGAAAAAAAGAAGCTAAAAATGCAGCTAAACTATTGTTAAAAAAAAAATTTGTTTTTGATATAGCTTTTACTTCTTTATTACAAAGAGCAATACGAACTACTTGGATAATACTGAAAAAAACAAAAAGACTCTGGATTCCAGTATACAAATCTTGGAGATTAAATGAAAGACATTATGGATCTTTACAAGGATTAAATAAAGAAGACGTTGCACTAAAATATGGAAAAGAAAAAGTACAAGAATGGAGACGAGGTTATAATACTGCTCCACCCAAAATGAGTTTAGAAGATGAAAATTTTCCAGGTAAAGATCCTAAATATTCACATTTAGAACATAATATAATACCTAGATCTGAAAGTTTAAAATGTACAGTAAATAGAGTGCTACCATATTGGAACAAATTTATTTTACCGGAGTTAAAAAAAAAAAAAAAAATTGTTATAATTGCGCATGGAAATTCTCTTCGTGCATTAATAAAATATTTGCATCATATAGATGGAAAAGATATTTTAAAACTAGATATACCTACAGGAAGACCTATTATATATGAATTTAACAATGATATACAGCCAATGAATTTTTTTTACCTTTGAATAATATTATGAGAAATATAAATTTTAAAATGGAAACCATAAAATATGATAAAAAAGATTGGAGTACTAACTAGCGGGGGTGATGCGCCTGGAATGAATGCTGCAATAAGAGGGGTAGTTATTACAGGTATAAAATTAGGAATAGAAATGTTTGGAATAAAAAATGGATTTTTAGGTTTATATGAAAATAGAATACAAAAGCTAAATGTTTTGAACGTATCTAATATAATTAACAAAGGTGGTACATTTTTAGGGACATCTAGATTTCCTAAATTTAAAAAAAAAGTTAATAGAATTATTGCTATAAAAAATTTACAAAAAAAAAATATAGATGCATTGGTTGTAATAGGAGGAGATGGATCATATGTGGGAGCACAAAAACTAAGTAGTATGGGGCTTTCTTGCGTTAGTATTCCGAGCACTATTGATAACGATATAGTAGGTACAGATTATACTATAGGATATTACACTGCATTAGAAACAATAGTGAAATCTATAGACAAAATAAGGGATACGTCATATTCTCATAATAGAATTGCCATAGTAGAAATTATGGGAAGAAAATGTGGGCACCTTACTCTATTATCATCTATAGCTGCAGGTTGTGAATTTTTAATAATTCCTGAAACAAAAATAGAAAAAGAAAAGATTGTAATAAATATAATGAAAAAACTAAATAAAAATAAAAAGAGTTTCATAATAGTCATTACAGAAAATTTATATAATGTAAAAAATTTAGCAAAATACATTGAAAAAAAAACTAAAAAAGAAACTAGAGCAACAATTTTAGGACATGTGCAAAGAGGAGGATCACCAGTTGTTTATGATAGAGTTTTAGCAACAAGAATGAGTTCTTATGCAGTCAAAATATTAATACATGGATGGTCTGGAAGATGCATAGGTATACGAAATGAAAAAATTGTACATAGTGATATAGAAAAATCTTTGAATAAAAGAAAGAAAAATTCAACACAATATTGGTTGAATTTATCTAAAAAATTATGTTAAAAAGTTTCTAAAATTTTTATTATAGGGAAAAAGGTTTTTATACTTAGAGATGCTCCTCCTATTAGAAATCCATCTATATATTTTTTATTAATGAAATTATTTATGTTTTGTTCTGAAACAGATCCTCCATATTGCACTAAAATTCTATTTTTTTTAAAAAAAATATCTTTATCGCTAATATATTCTTTTATGAAAAAATGAATTTCATTTACATAATTAGGATCAGCTGTAGTATTAGATCCTATAGCCCATATTGGCTCATAAGCAATTATAGATTTTCTAAAAGATTCAACTCCTAAATTGTTTAAAATAGTATCAATTTGACTTTTAATAAACATTTTAGATTTATTAACATTATCTTTTATTACTTCACCTACACATAATACAGGTGTTAAATTATGTTCTTTAACAATGTGAAACTTAGACGATATAATTTTATTGTCTTCTTTATGATATACTCTCCTTTCAGAATGACCAACTATAACATATTTAACATTTAAATCCTTCAACATATTAATAGAAGTTTCACCTGTAAAAGATCCTTTGATATGAATATCAACATTCTGTGATGTTAGAGTAACTTTTATTTTATTCTCTTTTAAAATTCTATATGCTTGGCTCAAGTATATTATAGGAGGAGATATAGAAATATCATTTTTTATTTGAAATTTTTTGCATAAAAAATCTAACTCTAAAAAAAAATCATTCAATATATTCTTATTTCCATTTAATTTCCAATTTCCCAATATTAACATATAGTTTCCTCATTTTTTATCTGAACTAAGTTACTGTTCTATGTCAGTAACTTAGAGAAGATTTTTATATAAACACAAAACATATTTTAAAAAAGAAGTAATTTCTAGTTCTAAGATTTCCAATAAACAATTAAAAATTTTAAAAAGATTTAAAAAATATTGTTTGTAATATTCAAATTATTATTTTAAATCCATAGTTTTAATTTTTTTTACATATTTTTTTGGAAATACTACATTTACCATTCTATTCTTTTTATCAAAACTATTTATTTCAACTTCAATTACATCTCCAATATCGTGTTTTAGAAGTATTTTGTTTATAATAAAATTATCTAATTTATTTAATTCTAATATAGAATTAATTTCTTTATCAAGTTTTATATATATTTTTTTTTTTTTAATCTTAGAAATTTTACCATTTACTAAAGAGTGTTTTTTGTGTTTTTTAACATATTTTTTAAACGGATCTTCTTCTAGTTGCTTAATTCCTAAAGAAATTCTTTCTTTATCTACATCCACTAATAAAACCGCGGCGGTGATATTTTCATTTTTTTTATACTTTTTAACAGATTTTTCACCTGAATGAGACCAAGAAATATCAGATAGATGAATTAATCCATCTACTCCTCCATCTAAACCAACAAAAATTCCAAAATCAGTGATAGACTTTATCTTACCATCTACAAAATCTCCTTTTTTATATTTTTTAGAAAAATTTTTCCAAGGATTTTCTGTACATTGTTTTAGTCCTAAAGATATTCTTCTTCTGTCTTCATCTATATCCAATATCATAACTTCAATATTATTATTTAAACTAGTGATTTTAGTAGGATGTATATTTTTATTATTCCAATCCATTTCAGAAATATGAACTAATCCTTCTACACCTTCTTTTATCTCTACAAAACAACCATAATCAGTTAAATTAGTAACTTTTCCTGATATTTTGGTTCCTATAGGATATTTTTTAGAAATATTTGTCCAAGGGTCTTTACTAAGTTGTTTCAATCCTAAAGATACTCTAACATTGTCTTTATCAAATTTTAATACTCTTATTTTAATTTTTTCTCCTAATTTAACTATTTCATTCGGATGTTTTACTCTTTTCCATGCCATATCTGTAATATGCAGTAAACCATCTATCCCACCTAAATCTATAAATGCTCCATAATCTGTTAAATTTTTTACTACACCTAAAATATTTATTCCTTCTTTTAAACTTTCTAATAACTTGTTTCTTTCTTCAGAATTTTCAAATTCTATAACAGCTTTTCTAGACACTACAACATTATTTCTTTTTTTATCTAATTTTATTACTTTAAAGTCTAAAACTTTACCTTCTATGTTAGAGGTTTCTTTTACTGGTCTAATATCTACTAGAGACCCAGGTAAAAATGCTCTTATTTCTTTTATTTCTACTGTAAACCCTCCTTTTACTTTACCATTTATTGTCCCTTTAACAGTGGATACATTTTTGTAAGCATCTTCTAATTTTTTCCAAGACTCTTTTCTTTTAGCCTTTTCTCTAGACAATACTGTTTCTCCAAAACCATCTTCAACAGTATCTAGTACTACTTCTATAGAATCACCAATCTTTATGTCTAATACTCCATTCTTATTTTTAAATTGCTCTATAGATATTTTAGATTCTGACTTTAATCCTGCATCTAATGTTACTAAATCTTTTTCTATATTTACAATAGTCGCTTGAATAACGGAACCTGGTTTGGTTTGAACCTGTTTTAAAGAATTTGTAAACAATTCTATAAATGACTCATTCATATTTTATAAATTTTAAAATTATTTAACGTAAATTTTGTATCCTACAAAATATAGTTATATTTTTTTTACTAATTATTTTCCTTATATATTAGACTTTTTTACACACAATTCATAAAATTATTATAATAACTAAATTATAATTAAAACATTTTTTCTTAATTTAGTTTCTTTTTAAAACTATATAATTTTTTTAATAAATTAATATTTAAAAAAAAATTAAATAATATTAAAATTAACACTAAAATAATAGTCTTGCAACACACAAAATTGGCATATTAGTTAATAATTTTTTTATTAATTAGTAAAAAATCATAAAAAAAATATTAAAAAAATTCTTAATTAATAATTTTTATAAAACTTAAAATGTTTTTTGTTAAAAAAAAATATTATTCAAATTTACTAATTGAAAAGAAAATTTTAAAATATTCTGGAAAAGTTTTATTAACACATTTTGGATTTAAAATAGTTACTTTTTTCCCAGATAATGCTATTAGAGAAAAACACATAGCTATTCTATGGTCATCATAAGTACTTATTTCAGCAGATATAAACTGTTTAGGAGGGGATATTTTTATAAAATCTTTTCCTTCTGTGACAATAGATCCTATTTTTTTTAATTCTTTTGACATTGCGCTAATTCTATCAGTTTCTTTTACTCGCCAATTATAAATATTTGTAATCAAAGTTTCTCCAGAAGAAAATAATGCTAACATAGCTGTTGTCATTGCTACATCTGGCATATCATTCATATCTAATGTTACAGATTTTAAATTTCCCTTTTTTACAGTAATATAATTATTTTTTATTTTTATTTCTGATCCCATCTTCTTAAGTACTTCAACGAATTTTATGTCTCCTTGTATACTATTTTTACCTATTCCATTAACCCTAACTTTTCCTCCTTTTATAGACCCTGCAGCTAAAAAATAAGATGCAGAAGAAGCATCTCCTTCTATTAAAAAAGCCCCTGGTGAAATATAATTTTGATTACTACAAATTTTAAAATGTGTATAATTCTTGTTAAATACTTTTATTCCAAAAACTTGCATTAATTTTATAGTAATGTCTATATATGGCTTTGATACTAATCCATTTTTTATAAATATTTCTGTATCATTTAATGCTAAAGGAGCAGTCATTAATAAAGAAGTTAGAAATTGACTAGAAATAGTACAATTCAAATGTATTTTACCTCCTGAGAAACCTCCTTTTATAATTACTGGAGGGTATCCATTAATATCTTTATAATCTATAATAGCACCAGACTGTTTTAAAGCATCTACTAAATGCTTTATTGGTCTTAAATTCATTCTTTTATTTCCATATAATTGTATATGATTTTTATATAAAGAAAAAATTGCCACTAAAGGTCTCATCGCAGTGCCAGCATTTCCTAAAAAAATAGAAAGTTTTTTTTTAACTTTAAAAGATTCTTTAGATCCAAACACTTTTAACTGTTTTTTTTTCAAATTACAATCAAACAAAATACCAATTTTTTTTAATGCATCAAGCATATATTTAGTATCTTCACTAAATAAAAAATTTTTTAAAATAGTTTTGCTATCTGATAAAGCTGACATTAACAAAACTCTGTTAGAAATACTTTTTGATCCCGGCAAATCTATAACTCCATTTACTTTTAATATTGGATGTATAATAATTTTTTTTTTCATAAATTCCCTATAAAAAGTGTTTATTTATATAAAAAAAGTTTTATTAAATTAAAATTATTAACTAAACCTTTTTTCGAATTTTATCATAAACTTTGCTAATTTTTTAACTCCATCTATAGGCATTGCATTATAAATTGAAGCTCTCATTCCTCCATATATACTATGTCCTTTTAAATATAATAATCCATTTTTTTTAGATTCTTCTAAAAATTTTTTATTCAAACTTTTTTGTGTTAGTAAAAATGTTATATTTGTATTAGATCTATTGTTTGTATGTATATTATTTATATATAAATTAGAATTATCTATGACATTATATAGTAATTTAGATTTTATAAAATTATTTTTTTCCATTTGCTTTATACCACCATTTTTAATTATCCAATCAAAAACTAATCCTGACATGTACCATGAAAATGTAGAAGGAGTATTAAACATAGACTTATTCTTATAATTTATAGAATAGTCTAAAATAGAAGGTGTATGTTTATTACTTTTACATAACAATTCTTTTTTTATTATTAATATTGTAATTCCAGAAGGTCCTATATTTTTTTGTGAGCTAGCATAAATTATACTATAGTTATTTATTTTTATTCTTCTAGATAATATTGTAGAAGAAAAGTCTCCCACTATTGTTCTTCCATAAAATTTAGGCTCTTCATATATAGAAATTCCTTCTATAGTTTCATTAGGGCAATAATGAATATATTTAGAGCGGTCGCTAATCATCCAATCAGACATATCAAGAACACATTTTTTTTTGTTTTTCATCCTTATTACATCTATTATATTTGTTTTTGAATATTTTCTCGCTTCATAAGCAGCATGAGATGACCAATACCCAGTATTTATATAATCTGTCTCTTCATAAAAATTTTTTAATAAGTTCATAGGTATTGCTGAAAATTGACCTCTAGCTCCACCATGTAAAAACAAAATCTTATAATCATTTGAAATAGATAACAATTTTCTAATATTTTTTTCTATAATTTCAGTCATTTTCATAAATATTGTACTTCTATGACTAATTTCTAAAACTGACACTCCAGAATTTTTCCAATTTAAAAATTCATTTTTTGCTATTTTCATTACATCTTTTGGTAACATTGATGGACCTGCACTAAAATTATAAATTTCACGCATTTTTTAACAATATAGATTTATATATAAAAACTTTTTATTAATTTTTTTTATTATACAAATTCTAATCCTCTCATATAATTGTTTCTTAAAATTTTAGGTACTTCTACTAAACCATCTTTATTCTGGTAATTTTCCATTATTGCAGCTAAAGTTCTTCCAATTGCTAATCCAGACCCATTCAATGTATGAACATATCTATTATTTTCTTTTTTATCTAAAAATTTTATATTTATTCTTCTAGATTGAAAATCTTTCATATTAGAACAAGAAGATACTTCTATATATTTTTTCTGCGAAGGAAACCATACTTCTAAATCATAAGTTTTAGAAGAAGAAAATCCTATATCATTAGTACATATAGACATTTTTCTATAAGGTAAGTTTAACAACTTTAAAATTTTTTCTGCATGATTTGTTATATTTTCCAATGCAACGTTTGAATTATTAGGATGAACAATTTGTATAATTTCTACTTTATCAAACTGTTTAGTTCTAATCAAACCTTGATTTTTTACTCCATAAGAAGTAGGCTCGTTTCTAAAGCATGGAGTATTTGCAGTAAGTAACAAAGGTAATGCATTATATTTTATTATGTTGTTTTTAAACAGATTGGTTAAAGGAACTTCTGAAGTTGGTATTAAAAAATGATTATTTTTTCTAATATCACCTTCCAAAAAATTTTTACACAATTTAGTAGAAATTAAATCTTTATAAAATTTAGGCAATTGTCCTGTTCCATATAAACATTTTTTATTCACTAAATAAGGAACATAAACTTCTGTATATCCATGATCATTAATATGTACATCTAACATAAATTGACCTAATGATCTATACAGTAATGCTAAATTACCTTTTAAAACAAAAAAGTTAGAACCAGAAATTTCTGAAGCTGAAAAAAAATCTAATTTTTTTTCGTATTTTCCTAATTCTATGTGATTTTTTATTTCAAAATTACTTCTCTTTATAACGCCCCATTTGCAAACTTCTACATTATCGTTATAATTTTTACCTATAGGGGTATTTAAATCAGGAATATTCGGTAAAGTTAAATAATATTTATAAATTTTTTTTTCTAAAGTTTTTAAAAATATTTTTTTTTTTATTATACTTTTATTATAACAAATTACTTTTTTTCTTAATTCTTGATAATCTATATTTTTTGATCTTAGTTCTCCAATTAACTTTGAGGTTTTATTCCTATAATATTCAAAATTTTCTTTTTCTAATTTTACTCTTTTTATTTCTTGACTTATTTCTTTAACATAGTCTATATTCAAAATAAAATTTCTTAACTTTAGTTTATTATAAACCATGTCAATATCATTTTTTAATAAATTTATATCTAGCATATTATATTTTTTTATATCAATGTTATATAATTATTTTATTCTTAAGTATATAATTTAATTTCTTTAAAAAATAAATTAAAATAATTATTAAAATTTAATTAATATAAAAAAATAAATTTTATATACTTATAAAATATAATTATAATATAATATTTTAAAAATATACGCAAAATTTATAACTTTATTTTAAAGATTTTTATATAAAAAAAATTTATGAAAAAAAAAATTATAAAAAGTGATTTAGCAATATTAGGATCAGGACCTGCTGGATATACTGCATCAATATATTCTTCTAGATCTAATTTATCTACAATATTAATTACAGGCAATCACATTGGAGGACAGTTAACTCAAACATATAAAGTAGAAAATTGGCCTACAGAATACAATGCTATACCTGGACAAACTCTAATGAATAATTTTTATAAACATTCTACGAAACTAGGGACAAAAATATATAAAGAAAATATAATAAAAACAATCTTAAAAAGAAATCCAATAAAATTATATAGTGAAGAATTAATATTTGAAACTAAAGCATTAATAATAGCAACTGGATCTAAACCTAAAAAATTAGGTATAGAATCAGAAAAAAAATTTGAAGGAAGAGGAATATCTACATGCGCCATTTGTGACGGTTTTTTTTACAAAAATAAAGAAGTAGCAATAGTAGGAGGGGGGAATTCTGCAATAGAAGAAGCACTACATTTATCAAAAATGGTTAAAAAGATATATCTAATACATAGAAGAAAAAAATGGAAAGCAGATAAAATATTAGTAAAAAGACTGTTAAAAAAATCTAAAACTCACAATATAAAAATACATTTAGACTGCGAAGTTATAGAAATATTTGGTAACTGTAGTGAAGTAACTGGAATAGTTATAATTTCAAAAAAAGATAGAAAAAAAATTAAAATTGCTGTTTCATGTTTGTTTATATCTATAGGTCACGTTCCTGAAACAAATTTATTTAAAAATGATTTAGAGATGGAAAATGGATATATTAAGATAAAATCAGGCAGACATGGAAATTTTACTACTACTAACGTGCCCGGAATATTTGCTGCTGGAGATGTTACAGATCATGTATATAAACAAGCTATTACAGCATCTGCGTCAGGATGTATGGCAGCCATAGATGCATCAAAATATTTAGAAACTATTAAATTAAAAAAATAAAATAAAAGGCTATTATGATAAAAGAAAAGCAAATAGAAACACAAGGAACTGTTATAGAAACTTTACCAAATACGATGTTTAGAGTAAAATTAGAAAATGGACATAAAATAATTGCTCATATATCTGGCAAAATGAGAAAAAATTATATAAGAATACTTACAGGTGATAAAGTTACTATAGAAATGACCCCTTATGATATAGATAAAGGAAGAATAATTTTTAGAAGTAGATAAAATTGATCAATTATATTTATAAAATATGTATATATCAGTTTTTTTAAAAAATGTAGAGAAAATTATGAGAACAGAATATTGTGGGAAAATTTCTAAAAAATATATAAATAAACAAGTATCTTTATGTGGATGGGTTACAAAAATAAAAAATTTTGGACATTTTTTGTTTTTTTATTTTGAAGACATAAAAGGAGAAATACAAATAATATTAAAAGAAAATTATAAAAAAAATGTTCATAAAATAAAAAATGGATTTTGCTTAAATATAGTAGGAATTGTAAAAAACAGATCTACAAAAAATATAAATAAAAACATCCCATTGGGAGATATAGAAATACACATAAAGAAAATAAAAATCTTAAGCAAGTCTAAAGAAATGCCTATAGATATATTACAAAGAAACAAAAGTAAAAGAACATTAAAATATAGATACCTAGATTTGCGAACAAAAAAAATACAAAAAAACTTACTTATTAGAAGTAAAGTTATTTTAATAATACATAAATTTATGCAAAAAAAAGATTTTATACATATAGAAACGCCTATAATAACAAAATCTACCCCAGAAGGAGCTAGAGATTATATAATTCCTAGTAGAAATCATATAGGAAAATTTTATGCTTTACCTCAATCACCTCAAATATTTAAACAACTAATAATGATATCTAGATTTGATAAATATTATCAAATCGCTAAATGCTTTAGAGACGAAGACTTAAGAACTAACAGACAACCAGAATTCACACAAATAGACATAGAACTATCATTTTCAAATGAAAAAAAAATAAAAAAAATTATAGAAAGCTTGATATATACAATTTGGAAAAAAGTTTGTAAAATAAAGCTAAAAAACTTCCCTGAAATTACATATAAAGAATCTATAAAAAAATATGGTACTGATAGTCCAGATATTAGAAATCCATTAGAAATTACAGATTTTACAAAATTTTTTACACACAGTAAAATTAAAGAAAAAATACTAAATAGAAAAATTTTAGGAATACATATATCTTATAAAATAAAATTAAACTTAAACTGTATAAAAAAATATATAGAATTAATAAAAAGTTATAATATAAAAAATGTATTGTATATTGTAGTATCTAAAAAAAAAATTAATAAAATTAAAATCAGCAAAAATATAACATTAGATAAAACAATTTTTAAAAATATTATTATACACATGAAACTTTTAGAAAATGATATAATAATATTATCAAATAGTAAAAATGATAAAATTTATAAAATATTTGGTATAATTCTTAAAAAAATTGCTACAGATTATAATTTAATAAACAAAAATTCTTATAAGCCTATATGGATTAAAGAATTTCCTATGTTTAAAAAAGATAAAAAAGGAAACCTTACTTCTGTACATCATCCATTTACATCACCAAAAGAAAACTCTATAAAAAAAATACAAAAAAATCCTGAAGCAATTTTTTCAAGATCTTATGATCTTGTAATTAATGGAAAGGAAATAGGAGGAGGGTCTGTTAGAATACATAATGTTAAAACACAAAAACTAATATTTAAAATACTAAATTTTTCTAAAAAAAATCAAAAAAGAAAGTTCGGTTTTTTTTTAGATGCATTACAATATGGGCCTCCTCCACACTCTGGAATAGCTTTGGGACTAGATAGAATAATAATGATGTTAACAAAAAGTTCTGATATAAAGGATGTAATTGCATTTCCAAAAACTGCATCAGCTGCATGCAAAACAACTAATGCACCAGATAAAATAAGTAACAAATTTTTAAAAGATCTACATATAAAAATAGAAAAATATAAATAAAAATAAAATTTCATATTTAAATAAAATAATATATAAATTAAACTTTTAAAATTTTAATTGAAAATCTTTGGTCTTCTTTCAATCCGAATCCTGATTTAAAAATTACAATTAAATCTCGTTTCTTAACAAACTTTTTTTTTAACAATATTTTTATAACTTTTTTTTCTAAGTGTACTTTATAATATTTTTTTTTTAAATAAATTGGAACGATACTTTTATAAAGAGAAATATAATTTAAAACTTTTTTATTATTAGAAAAAGAAAAAATAGGTGTTTTAGAAAAAGTTCTTGAACTAATTAAAAATGCATTTTCAGATTCAGATATTGTTGCTACTGCAGAAACATACTTAATATTATTTGCAATATATATTGCAGAAGAAGATATAGTCTCATTAATATCTTTTTCTTTTTTTAAAATTGCTTTAAAAAATTTTTGTTTAAATATTTTTTCTGTACCTATACATATTTTGTTCATTTGAAACACAGTTTCTAATGGATATTTACCTGATGCAGTCTCAGCTGAAAGCATCACTGCATCAGTACCATCTAAAATTGCATTAGAAATATCCATTACTTCTGCTCTAGTAGGATTTGGCTCAACAATCATAGACTCCATCATTTGTGTTGCAGTAATAATAACTTTATTTAACTTCATAGAATTTTTAATAATTTTTTTTTGGGCTATAGCTAATTCAGAGTTGCATATTTCTACACCTAAATCTCCTCTAGCGACCATAACAGCATCTGAAGAAGCAATTATTTTATTCATTACTACAGAATTGTTAACTACTTCAGCTCTTTCTATCTTAGCAATTATTTTTATTTTTGCACGATAAGCATTAACTAAATTTCTTACTATATTTATATCTTTATAAGATTTTGGAAAAGATACAGCTAAATAATCTAACTGCATTTTAGAAGAAAATATTATGTCTTGTTTATCTTTACTAGTTAACGACTGAGCAGAAAGCCCACCACCTAATTTATTTATACCTTTATTGTTAAGTAATAAACCTCCTGTTATTACTTTGGTAAATATTTTATATGGTCTAATAAACTTAACTTCTAAAGAAATTTTTCCATCATCTAACAATAAAGTATCTCCTATAGATACATCTTTATACAAATTTTTATAGTTAAATCCTACTTTGTGTTCATTTCCATGTTTGTTTTTTAAACTATAATCTAATGTAAAAATACTATTTTTTTTTAAAAAAACTTTGTGTTTAAAAAATTTTGATATTCTTATTTTAGGCCCTTGTAAATCACCTAAAATACCTATATTACAATTTGTTTTTCTTCTTAAGTAAAACAACATCTTTATTAATTTTAAATGTTCTGTGTTATTACCATGAGAAAAATTTAATCTAAAAACATTTACACCATTAATAATCATTTTTTCTAAAATTTGTATATTACTTGTAGCAGGACCCATAGTTGCTATTATTTTAGTTCTTTTCAACATATTAAACATATAATTCCTTTATATAAAATTAAAGTATATTATGTACTAATGTTATATTATATAAACAAAAAATTTAAAAATATTAAATAGGAAAGTTTAGATCTAATTTTTTCCATACTATTTAAAATATATTAAAATTATATTTTTTATAAAAACGATAAAACGTAAAAATATTACTATATTAAAATAAATAAAATTTTAAATTTATATTTAAAATAATATAATAGAAATAATTATAATTATATATTAATTATAATATTATTAAAGTATTTAAAAATTTGTTAATATAAAAAATAGGAAAAAATTACTTATGAATTATGAAAATTGCGATTTTGTAATTTTTGGAGCTAAAGGTGATTTATCACAAAGAAAGCTTATTCCCGCATTATATAAGTTGGATAAAAAAAAAATTTTACACAAGGAAACCAAAATTATTGGTGTTGGCAGAGCAGAATGGAGCCAAGAAAAATTTTCTAAAATTATAAAACAGTCTTTAAAAAAATTTTTAAAAGAAAACATAAAAAAAACTATTTGGAAAATATTTAAAAAAAGACTTTCTTTTTGTAATCTCGATGTAAATGATACTAAAAACTTTTTAAAGTTAAAAAAAAAATTAAATAATAATAAAATTATAATTAACTATTTTGCAATACCATCAGACTCATATACTAAAATTTGTAGAGGTTTATTTAAATTTAGTCTAAATTTAAAAAATTCTAGAATAGTTTTAGAAAAACCAATAGGAAATTCTTTAAAAACATCAAGAAAAATAAATAAAAAAATTGGAAAATATTTCAAAGAATCACAAATATTTAGAATAGATCATTACTTAGGAAAAGATACAATAATAAACTTATTATATTTCAGATTCGCAAATTCAATATTTTATAAATATTGGAACAATAAAGGTATAGATCATGTTCAGATTACTATAGCAGAAAATATAGGAATAGAAGGAAGATCAAAATACTTTGATAACACTGGACAGATGAAAGATATGGTTCAAAACCATATGTTACAAATACTTAGTATAATAACTATGAATGAGCCTAAAAAAATTGATTCTAATAGTATTAGGCAAGAAAAAATAAAAATATTAAAAAGTCTAAAATATATTAAAGAAAACGAAATAAATAAAAAAACCTCAATTGGTCAATATTCTAATGGTAAAATAAATAATATAAAAGTAAAGTCTTATAAAAAAGAAATTGTAGATAAACCAAATAGTAATACAGAAACTTTTGTAGCAATAAGAGCTGATATAAATAACAAAACTTGGAATGGAGTACCTTTCTACTTAAGAACTGGTAAGAGGCTCCCTAAAAAATGTTCTAAAATAGTAATAGTATTCAAAAACACAACAGCAAAAATTTTTAAAAATTTATCTAAATCTATGAATAATAAACTTATAATATATTTAGAGCCAAATGAAGGAATATGTTTGAAATTTATTAACAAAGTTCCTGATTTAAACAAAAAATGTATTTTAAAAAAATTAAAAATGAATTTTACATATTCAGAAAACTTTGAAAAAAAAACTATTCCTGATCCATATGAAAAGCTACTTTTAGAATGCATTATAGGTGACCAATCTTTATTTGTACACATAGATGAAGTGGAGCAATCATGGAAATGGATAGATAATATAACTAAAATTTGGAAAAAAAATTCTAAAATATCAGAATTATACGAATCAGGAACATGGGGTCCTAGTAAGTCAAAAAAAATTATTGAAAGAGATGGAAGAAAATGGATTTAAAAATATTAAAAATAATACAAAAAGTAATATTTTTTTTAATAATTAGTTATATTTATAAAACAATATTATTTTTACTTTAAAAAGACCATATGTAAAAATTAATATTTTATGTTATTCTAAATATTATATAAGTAAGCAATATAAATTTTTTTATTATTAGTATAATATTATACAAATAACTTTAAGTATAATATATTGTTAAATATTTAAAAAATTGTGTTATGAAAATGTTTTAGTTATAAAATGTAAAAAATTATTTAAACTTTTTTTATACAAATAATAGTTATAAACTATATTTAAGATCTTAAATAAATAGTAATAAAAATTATATTAATATACTAGTACAGAAGCTTTTATTTCTATAATAATATTTTTTTTAACACAAATATTCTACTAATATTAAAAAAATATATTATATAATTTTATATAATTAATAAAATGAATATTAAATTAATAATATTAAATTTTTTAAAACATAATACAATTAAAAAAATATAACATTTTTATGTAATTTTATATATAAACATTATTTTTTCTAATTATAAAAAAATATAAATAAAATATACAATTATAACATAATTTATGTTTTTTACATTTTTTATAAAAAATATAAAATTAAAATTTTATTTAATTTAAAATATACTTTTTAAATACAGTATAATTATTTTTTTTAAAAATATACATAAAATTATGTGTTAAAAAAAATATTTATGTAAAATAAAACTAAAAAATTAATATAATATAATATTAAAATAATATTTAAAACATAAAGCACTAAAAAAATAGTATTTTTATATTCAATTTTTATGTATAAATTTATATATAAAAAATATAAATAGTTTTAAAAATATTAATAATATATGTTTAAATATCGCTTTTTATGATATTATATAAAATAATTGTTATTATTTAAAAAAAATATAAAATTAAAAATATTATTTATATATTTTATGTATAAATATTTTATTTATATTTAAAATATGTTATTATTTATAAAAAATTATATTTTATTTAAAATAAATATTTATTTTTATATCGTGGTCGATACCACGTTAGGTAAGACAAGTTACAGTTCTGTTTATGTATGGCATTTTTAAATTAAAATTTTTAGAATAAAGTAGTTGCAATTACTTATCTTTTTTTGAATCTTAAATTCATGCCTCATGCAGTAATGTTTCTAGTTTATCTCAACGTTATATGTTCAGACCTATATAAATATATAAAAAGGAAAAGTTACAAAAATGGCAAAGATTAAAGGTCAAGTTAAGTGGTTCAACGAATCTAAAGGTTTTGGTTTCATTACACCGGAAGATGGAAGTAAAGATGTATTTGTGCATTTTTCTTCTATACAAAGTGAAGGATTTAAGACTTTATCAGAAGGACAAAATGTAGAGTTTGAAATTCAAGATGGTCAAAAAGGTCCAGCTGCTGTTAATGTGTCTTCGATATAAAGTAGAGATAAAACAAAATATATATATATTTTATATTTATGTTTTTTTAATTTCTTTAATTTCATATGTGCCTTTACAAAAAGTTGTAAAGGCGCTTTATTTATTTTTATATTTTTTTTGAAAATATAGCAAATTTTTTTAAAAATCATAATACTAAAAATTATAAAACTTTCAACTAAATATGTTTTTTTTTATTTTATGAGGTTATTTAATGGAGATAATTTTAGATCCGTCTAATTGGGCCGGTCTATTAACTTTAATTGTTTTAGAAATTACATTAGGTATAGATAATTTATTATTTATTACAATTATATCAAACAAATTACCTCCACAACAACGAGATAAAGCTAGAATAATAGGACTAAGTATAGCATTATGTATAAGATTAATGTTATTATGTTTAATATCCTGGATTACTACTTTAAGTCATACTATTATACAAATAAGAGGATATTGTTTTTCAAGTAAAGATATAATACTATTTTTAGGAGGAATTTTTTTACTTTTTAAAGCAATAACGGAGCTACATGAAAGATTGGATCACAAAAAAAATATTAAAATAGAAAATAAAACATACACTAGTTTTTGGTTTGTAATATTTCAAATAATTTTATTAGACGTAATATTTTCTTTAGATTCAGTTATTACATCTTTAGGAGTAGTAAATAAAATATCTATGATGATATTATCTATGATAATTGCAATGATAATAATGTTATATGCTGCTAAAGTGATAACAAAATTTATAAACAAACATCCAACAATAGTTCTGTTATGTATAAGCTTTCTGTTGATGATTGGATTAAGTCTAATAGCCGAATCTACTGGTTTCATTATACCTAAAGGTTACTTATATACTGCTGTATCTTTTTCTATGTTAATAGAATTATTTAATCAA
Organism: Buchnera aphidicola (Chaitoregma tattakana); assembly: GCF_039370165.1. Taxonomy (NCBI): domain Bacteria; kingdom Pseudomonadati; phylum Pseudomonadota; class Gammaproteobacteria; order Enterobacterales; family Erwiniaceae; genus Buchnera; species Buchnera aphidicola. The sequence continues at coordinate 241,282 of NZ_CP134991.1, forward strand.
ATAGCTAGAAGAAATTTTTTAAAATATCAATCTAACTTACCAATGAGAAAAAGATTAGCTACAATAATAATTAAACTAATGACAAAAAAACAAAAAAATAAGTTTAATTTTACAGATAGTAAAAAACAAAATAATTATATCATTCAGAACAAAAAAGAAAACGAAGTATTTGAAGATGAAGAAAGATATATGATGCAAGGAGTATTAACTTTAGCAGGAAGATCAATAAGAAGCATAATGACTCCAAGAGGAGAAATTTCTTGGGTTAATTCGGAACAAAAAAATAGTAAAATTAGATCTAAATTATTAAAAAGCCCTCATAGTCTTTTTCCTGTATGTAAAGGAGAATTGGACAAAATTATTGGAGTTGTAAGAGCTAAAGAAATGTTAATAGCTTTAGAAAAAAAAAAAGACATATTAGAATTTTCTTCTAAAACTTCTCCTATAATAATACCAGACACTCTAGATCCAATAAATTTATTAAAAATATTAAGAAAATCTAAAGGAAATTTTGTAATAGTAACAAATGAATTCGGTGCAGTACAAGGATTAATTACTCCTTTAGATGTATTAGAAGCTATTGCTGGTGAGTTTCCAGATGCAGATGAAACACCAGATGTAATAGAAGAGAAAAATAGTTGGTTAGCTAAAGGCAATACTGATTTACATTCTTTAGAACAGCTTTTAAATGTGAACAAATTAGTAGATAAAGAAGCAAAATGTGCATCTTTAGCTGGACTATTAATATCAAATACAGGAAATATACCTAACCCAGGAAAAACCATTAAAATAAATGAGTTAAAATTTACTATTCTTAAATCAAACAGATATCAAATAAAATTAGTACGAATAAAAAAAATAAAATAAAAACAATATTTTTGAATAAAAATGTAAAAAAAATATGAAAAAAAAAACTATTTTATCATTAGATAGTTCTTATAATAGCTGTTCAGTCGCTTTACAAATTAATAAAAAGTTAGATTTTATATTTGATAAGTGCGAAAATAATTATGAAGAGAAAATATTTCCAATGATAAAAAAAATAATAAAAAGAAATTATATTACACCATATAATTTAGATATAATTGCATATTCAAATGGTCCAGGTAGCTTTTCTGGAATAAGATTATCTGCTAGCATATCGCAGAGTTTTTTTTTTAATAAAAAAGTACAATTAATATCTATATCTTCATTAAAAATTATAGCAGAAAATTGTTGGAAAAAATACAAAAAAAAAAAATTGATAATATTAATTAAAAAAAAAAATAAAAACTTTTTTTATGGAAAATATTATAGAAAAAAAAATGGTATTTGGAAAAAAAAAAACTCAGAAAAATTAATTAATATAAAAGAAGTTATAAGAAAAATTCTTAAATGTAAAAATATTACTATATCTGGAAATTTTTGTAAAAAAGAATTAAAAAAAGAATTATACAAAAAAAAATATAAAATAAAAATATGTTATTTTTTAATAAAATTTCCAAATGCAAAATATACAATTAGTATTGTAAAAAAAATTTTGAAAAATACAGTATATAGAAAAAATTTAGAAAAAAAATTATTATATCTATAAAAAATATAAATTATCTTTTTTTAAAAAATTTTACATTAAATTCTAGTATATAAAAACTTTTATTTTTTTTTTCGTTTACTTCTATATTACAAGTTTTAGAATCTACTTTCAGATATTTTCGTACAACTATTAAAATATCGTTTTTTAAATTATTTAAATAATTTATGTGTAAATTATTTTTTCCATCTTCAGAAATAACATAACTAAGTCTTTTTTTTGCAATATTAGCAGAGTTTTTTTTATTAGAATAAAAAAAATATAAAAATGACATAAAATTCTATCTCCAAAATAACCATTTTAAAAAACTTTTTTCTTCCTTATAAAATTTCATAGAAATTTTTTCTCCTAAAAATCTTCTTACGGTATCTTTATAAGATTTACCAGAAATAGATCCTTTATCTAAAATTACTGGAATACCTTTATTAGACGAATTTAATACAGAAATGTCTTCTGGTATTATTCCTATTAAAGGTATTTTTAAAATCTCTAATACATCTTCTATACTTAGCATCTGTCCTTTTTTTACTCTATCTCGATCATATCTAGTTAATATCAAATGTTCTAAAACCGGTTTTTCTCCAGATTCAGATCTTTTAGAAGTAGAGGAAATTATTCCCAACATTCTATCTGAATCTCTAACAGATGAAATCTCTGGATTAGTAATTATAATAGCATCATCAGCAAAATATATAGATATCATAGCTCCGTTTTCTATTCCTGCTGGAGAATCACAAATTACAAATTCAAAATTCATATTCGACAACTTTTTAAAAACTGTATACACAGATTTTTTTGTTAGAACACTTTTGTCTCTAGTTTGAGAGGCGGGTAATATATACAGATTATTTATTCTTTTATCTTTTATTAACGCTTGTTTTATAGAAATATCATTATTCAATACGTTTACAAAATCATATACTACCCTTCTTTCACAGCCCATAATCAAATCTAGATTTCTTAATCCTATGTCAAAATCTATAACTACAGTTTTATATCCAAATTGTGCTAATCCTACAGCAATAGAAGCACTAGAAGTTGTTTTTCCTACACCGCCTTTTCCTGAAGTAACTACTACTATTCTAGTCATCAAATAATTTCCAATATTGTAAAAAAACATTTTATAATTATAACTTTTTTGCACACAAACTATTATTTTTTAAAAAAAAATAAGAAGAACATCCTATAATTTCTTTAGGTATTTTATCATACAGCCAGTAATTACTATAAATAGCTATTAATTCAGGAAAACAAATTTTACAAAAAATTTTAGAAGATAAATCACCTAAAGATCCAGCTATAGCTTTTCCTCTCAATATTCCATATACATGTATATTACCATTAGATATTATTTCTGCTCCATGACTAACATTATTTATTATTACTAAATCAGAATTTTTTGAATAAATCTTTTGTCCAGATCTAATTGGATAACTTATTGTTATTGTTTTAACATATTTATCTTTACAAGAATTAACATATTTTTTATTACTATTTTTTCTTAAATCGTGAAAAAACCCTTTATTTTTAATATTTAAATAAGGTATTCCAGAATTAATTATATAATCTTTAAGATTGTTATTTTTGCAACCAGAAAATCCTATAATTTTAAACTTAAAAAATAATACTAAATCTTTTATTAATAACCAATCAGTAAGTTGTATGTTATAAATAATATTTATTACTATAGGAGATTTTTCAAGAATATTTGGAAACTCTTGAATTTTTTTTTTTAAATAATTTTTAAAATATTTTAAATTATATCGATATAGATTTAACACCAATAAAGTAAAATTTTTACCATAAAATTCCAAAATATGTTTATTCATATAAATTTTTTAAATACTACAATAAAAATGATTAATAACATTAAATATTAGTTTAATAAAAAATAAAATACACCCTTAACTAATACATAAAAAGTATATTACCCAGAGCGGGAATCGAACCCGCAAAGCTAAAAAAGCCGAGGGATTTTAAGTCCCTTGTGTTTACCTATTTCACCATCCGGGCATATAAAACAAATAGTATAACAAATATAAATTATTATAGACGTATCCCGGAATCGAACCGAGCTATTCGGATTTGCAATCCGATACATAACCACTCTGTCAATACGCCATTATTTAATAAATATTTTTTTTAAAAAAATAACTTATTTAAATATTATCATAAAAAAAAAATAAATCCAATTGTTATTTTTAAGAAAAAGTTTTACATTTTTTGTAACAAAATGTATAATAAAAATTTATTGATATTTTTCATAAAAATCCGGAGGAGTGGCCGAGTGGTTTAAGGCAGCGGTCTTGAAAACCGCCGATGAGAAATCATCCGAGAGTTCGAATCTCTCTTCCTCCGAAATGTATATTAGTATTCTAATCATATTCAATATTTTTTATAACTTTATAAAATTTATAAAAATTAAATCCAAATATAAATAAAGAAAAAAAATACGAAAAGAATGAAACCAAAAAAAAGAATAGTAAATACAATATTCTTATTAAAATATTATAATATAAGTATATATTGATAAAAAAAATTCTCATGAAGTACATAGACAACATCATAGAAATCATAGAAAACATTAAAATTAAAGAAAATTTATACCAACCTTTTTTTAAAGTAAATATTTTATTTTTTTTCAAATAAAAAAACAGAAGAAATAAATTTATCCAACATCCTATACTAAAAGATAATGCCAATCCTACATGCTGCAATTTACTAACTAAAAAAATGTTCATTATTTGAGATGCTATAATACTAAATACAGAAATTTTCATAGGTGTAGAAGCATCTTGTCTTGCGTAAAATGCTGAAACTAAAACTTTAGTCAATATCATAGGCACCAAGCCAAAAGCATATGCAATTAATGTTTTTTGAGTCATTAAAGTATCTATAAAACTAAAATTACCATATTGAAATAAAGTAAAAATTATATATTTTGCAAAAAAAACTGTAAATAAAAAACTAGGAATTGATATTATCAAACTTAATTTTATTCCCCAATCAAATAAATCATAAAATTTATTTGTAAGATTTTTATAAAAGAAGTTAGATAAATATGGTAAAAGTATAGTAGACAATGTGGCACCTAATAAACCTGCAGGAAACTCAATTACTCTGTCAGCATAATATATCCAAGACACTGATCCAGAAATTATTAAAGATGATATTATAGTATTAAATAATAATGAAATTTGATTAGCTGAAACTCCTAACATTGCCGGCATCATTTTCTTTAAAAATATAAGTATAGGTTTATTTCGTAAAGTAAAAGATGGTAAACATAATCTTTTAATTCTATATAAATTATAAATTTGTAAAACAATTTGTATAAATCCACCAAATAACACACTATATCCTAAAGATACTATACTAGGATTAAAATATTTAGATAAAAAAGCAGCAAACAATATCATACTAACATTTAAGAAGATAGGCATAAAAGATGCCGCTAAAAAATAATTCCAAGCATTAAGCACACAAGAAGATAATGAAACTAAGCAAATAAAAAAAATATATGGGAAAATTATTTGTAGTAAAAAAACCGTTATATTATATTTTTCATTATCTTTTAAAAAACCTGGAGCTATTAAACAAATAATTTTAGAAGCAAAAACTACTCCAATAAAAATTAACACAAATAATATTAAAATCATTAAACCAAATATGTTAGAAATAAATTTATTAACTTCTTTATCACCTTTAGTTTTTTTTAACTTAATTAACATCGGCAAAAAAACTTGCGAAAAAGCTCCTTCAGATAATATTTTTCTAAAAAAATTAGGTATTTTAAAAGCTATAAAAAAAGCATCTGTATACATAGAAACACCAAAAAATTTAGCAATATAAATATCTTTCATAAATCCTAGAAATCTAGAAAAAAAACTTATCAAACCAATAGACAATATAGATTTCAAAAAAGCCATGATATACTACCTTTAATTACTTATTTCAAAATAAAGTATTATTTTATTAAATTATTTAATTAAAAAATAAAATAATTAAAAATTATAAAAAATTTTTAATTATTTTATTAAATAAATAAAAAAATATTAAAAAACTAAAAGAATAAACTATTATTTAAAATTGTTTTTACTAAAAATAAATTATTTTATATTATGTAAGATAAAAATATTTTAACATAACATGTTAAAATTTATAAATTTTGTAAAATAAAATTATCTAAATTAGTATAAAAACAAAAAAACAAACAAAAAAACAATTAGCAACAAAAATATACTAATATCATTAAAAAATTTTTAATTACAAAAAGATCTTAAAAATTTAAATAAATTTTTATAAAAAATAATATATTTATGTATATTTTTTTTATAAAAAATGTTTATAATCCTAATTAATAAAATAATATTTTTTAAATTAGTATAAAAAATATATTATAAAATAATTATATAGATAATATGCTATGTTAAATAATATAAATGATTTTTTTGAATTTAATAAGATAATATTAAATTCTAGAATTTTTAAACAAGAGTCTATTGCATCAAATATTGCAAATTCTGAAACTCCCAATTATAATAGAAAAGATATAGATTTTAAAGATCTTTTGAACAATACAATATTAAGTAACAGAAAAAACGATCTTACAATTACTTGTAATTCACATATTAAAAAAAAAAATAAATATTTTAATATAAACAATTATATAAAGATCTTAGAAAAAAAGAACAAATTTAAAAAAAATAAAAGTGTAAATATAAACGAAGAAAAAATAAAATTTTTAAAAAATAGTCTAGAGTATGAAATAGATATTGCATTAATAAACAACAAAATAAAAAATATATACTTAGCGATACAAGGATAAAATCTACAATGTCTTTAACTAATATATTGAACATATGTAATACAGCTTTAAATGTAGAAGAAAAAAGAATTGAAATATCTGCTAATAATCTAGCAAACTCTGAAAGTACAGATTATAAAAATGGAAAATTCACTCCTTATACAGCCAAAATAGCAATATTATCAACTTATAAAAAAGATAAATATGGTTTAGAAGGAGTTAAAATAAAAGAGATAGTAAAAACAAAAGACCCTTATAAAAAAATTTATAATCCAAATCATCCTTTATCAGATTCTAAAGGATATTTAAAATTGTCTAATGTAAACGTATTGAATGAAACAGTTAATTATTTAAATGCATCCAGAAGATATGAAGCAAATTTAGAAATGATAAAAACTATAAAATATATGTTATTAAAAACTGTATCTATATGCAAATAATATAAATTTTTTTTGAAAATTATGTTAAAATATATTATAAAAATAACATAGTATCATAAAAAAAAGTTTAAAATATAATGTTTTTTAATGTTGTTAATATATAATAGTATAAAATTATATATTTGATATAAAAATTTGGAGATAATATGTTAATAAACACAGTAAATGGTTACACAAAAGATATAGAAAATAAAATAATATCCAAAAATAAAGAAAATAAAAAAGTTGATTTTACAAAAAGTAAAGAAATAAATACAATAACAAAAACTGATAAAGATCCAGTAGATATATATAAAGTAAAAAGTAAAAATTTAATTACAGAAATATTTTTTAATATACAAAACAAAAGACAAGCTCTAAATTATGGAGTATTTAGATTAGTAGACAAAAGTGGAAACGTATCGTTTAGTTCTAAAAGAGATTTTACTATGAACGATGAACTGAAAATAGTAAATTCAGAAGGAAAATACTTTACTGGTCATTTATGCGATGATAATAATATTTCCGGAAGTGCATCAAAACCTGAAATAATAGATTTTTCTAAAAAGTTTGTACCTATAATAACTAAAACAAAAGAAATAAAAATAGATGCAAATTTAAATGAAAATGAAGATATTAAAAGAGAAATTGATTTTGATCCTAAAGATCCGTTCACTTATACTAGAAAGCGCAGTATAAAAGTATATGATAAAACAGGTCATTATAATGATGTAGATATATATTTTCTAAAAAATGCACAAAATTCATGGAGAATAATATCAATAAATAGAAAAAACAACGAAAAATATGATCAAAATTACATATTTTATAATAGATATAATAAAAAAGTACATATAATGGGGTCTGGTATAATAGTACGTTCTGATTTTGATCAAAATTCTAGAATTAGAGTGTTATTTAAATGTAATGATATCACTACATACAAAAATGCTCCTACATCTTTTAAAAATGTTCAAGCTGACGGAGAACCTCTAAAAAGTTTAAATCATTATGATATATTGCCTAGTGGAGATATTATAGGAGTATTTTCAGATGATACAAGAGGAAAGTTAGGATCTGTGAGAATAATACCATTACCAGCAGATGTGATACAATGTTTTATAAACGGCTATATACGTAACGACAATAAGAGTTTAATAAATTTTATAAAAACAAATGAAGTAAAAAAGACATTTTAATAAAATTTTTAAAAAAAACATTTTTTCTTAAAAACCAAAAAATAAATATAATGTTATAAATAAATAATATGCAATCTAAAATTAATTCTTGTATAAATTTTGCAAATCAAATACTTGATAACCAAAGTATAATAAATAACAATTTATCTAATACATCTACTGTAGGGTTTAAATCTAAATTTAGTTATTTAGTACGAACATATAGTAAAAATAATAAAAATGTGACAAATAAATTTGTTACATATCGCGATAATTCATTAGGACAATTTAATACTACTAATCAACCATTAGATATAGCTATAATTCATAAAGATAGATGGCTAATTGTAAAAACTAATAAGAATAAAATCTATTTGACTAAAAATGGTAGTATTAAAATAAATAAAGAAAATTTTTTTACTATAAATGGTAACTTATTAATTGGAATAGATAAAAAACCAATAAAAATTCCAAAAAATAATGTTCCAAAAATACAAAATGATGGAACAGTAATAGTAAGAAATAGTGTAAATTTAACAAGTTATAAAAAGAAAATAGGACAAATAGGATGCAAAAAAATTTCAATAAATAAGTTATTAGAAACATCAAATGGACTATTTAAAATTAAAAAAGAATATTTAAACAAATATCGTAATAAAATAAATACTATAGAAATAAAAACAGGAGTATTAGAAGGAAGTAATGTAAATCCTATCACTAACATAACAAATATAATGTCTCAATCAAGAACATTTGAAATGTTAATGAAAATAATATATACAAAAAATGAAAACGAAAAAAGAACAAATCAAGTATTAAACATAAATAGTTAAATTGTAAAGGAGTAATATTTTATGATGCCGTCTATGTGGATTGCTAAAACAGGATTAGATGCTCAGCAAAACAATATGAATGTTATTTCTAATAATTTAGCAAACGTAAATACAAATGGATTTAAAAAATCTAGAGCTGTTTTTGAAGACTTAGTATATAAAGCAAATAATTGTAAAAATGAAGAATATAATGGAGAAGAAAATTTAGATAATTATTATGATGCTGGAGCTGGAGCCGGAGCAAAAACTATAGAAATACAAAAAAATTTTAGTCAGGGTAATTTACTAAAAACAGATTCTAGTCAAGACATTGCAATAAATGGAGATGGTTTTTTTCAAATACAAATGCCAGATGGAAGTTTAGCATATACTAGAAATGGATCTTTTCAAATTAATAAAAATAGACAATTAGTAAATCATAATGGGCTATTAGTTCAACCTAATATAACTTTGCCAGAAAATTTTACAGAAATTTATATAAATAAAAATGGAGAAGTTAGCGTAAAGTTAAAAGATTCTAAAGAAAAAGTATCAATAGGACAAATTGGCTTAGCTATATTTTCTAATAATTATGGTCTAAAAAGTATAGGGCAAAATCTGTATAAAGAAACTCAAATATCAGGCAAAGCAATCGAAGTAGAACCAGGAATATATGATGTAGGAGAGCTACAACAAGGATATTTAGAAACTTCAAACGTAAATATAGCAGAAGAATTGATTAATATGATACAAACACAAAGAGCATACGAAATAAACAGTAAATCTATAAATGCATCTGATAAAATGTTACAGAAAATATGTGAATTATAAACAATGTATAGAATAAATTTTATAAAATAACTTTTAAGAAACTAATAAAACATAATAAATTTTATTTGTATAATAAAACATGAAAAATACAAAATTTTTAATTCCTATATTAATATACATATTATTTAAAATGTATTCTCTAAATCATGCAGAAGTAAAGAAATTACCAGAAAAAAAAAATAGTATATTAAATATTATAAAAAAAGAAAATAATGGATCTGTATTTATAGATGATATAGATAAAGAAAAAAAATATATTTCTTTTTTTGATCAATATAAAAAATATAAGCCTGGAGATTTAATATCAGTTTTAATAGACGAAAATACTATAGCAAACAATAGAACTGCAGATCGGATGAAAAGATACGCATCAAGTTTATTAGAAGATCAAGAAAAAAAACCAGAGCCAAACAAAATTGCTAGGTTTATAAAAAAATTTTTTAAACTTAATCAGCAATCTGAAAATAATTTATTAGGATCAGGACAAAATTTTTCAGAAAACTTTTTAGCAGGAACGATTACTGTCACTGTAAAAAAAATTTTACAAAATAAAAATTTAGTAGTTTCAGGAGAAAAAAATATAATTATAAATCAGGGAAATGAACTCATTAAATTATCTGGTATAATTGATCCTAATGATGTTAATTCTGAGAATAAAATTTTTTCTACTAACATAGCAAATGTTAAAATAGAATGTTTAAGAAATGATTATATTAAAGATGTACAAAAAATTGGATGGTGGCAAAGATTTATTTTACACGTAATTCCAATATAAAAATTCGTGTAACTTTTTCTAATAAAACCTTAATATTAATAAAATAAAAAATTATTTGATATTATTAATATTGTTTTATATAAAAATATTTATATAAACATATAAAAAAATAAATGAAAAAAATATTAAATGTAAGCAAGCTTTTTATATTTTTGTTATTAATCTTTACTAATACTTTTACATTTGCTGAAAAAATTAAAGATATAACAAATATAGACGGAACCAGAGATAATCAATTAATTGGATATGGATTAGTTGTAGGATTAAATGGAACTGGAGATATATCTGAACAAGTTCCATTCACTACAACTACTTTAAAAAACATATTGTCAAAATTAGGAGTTACAATTACTCAAAATAAAAATATGCAACTAAATAATGTAGCTTCTGTCATGGTAACAGCAGAACTTCCTTTATTTTCTGAAATAGGAGAAAAAGTAGATGTAGTTGTTTCTTCGATAGGAAATTGTAAAAGTTTAGAAGGGGGAACTTTAATACTAACACCATTAATAGGTATAGACAATAAGATTTATGTAGTAGCACAAGGTAAAATATTGACAAAAAATAATAGTAATATGAATAATAAAAGTTTAAACGTGTATGCAAACAAATTTTATAATACCGGAAAAATATTAAATGGTGGAAATATAGAGAAAATAGTAAAAAATGACTTTAAGAACAAAAAAACAATAAATTTACAGCTAAAGAAAGAAAATTTTATATTGGCTAAAAAAATTAGCGACGAAATAAATAAACATTATCCTAATACTGCTGTACCTATAAATTCTAAAAAAATTACTATATTAAACAACAAAAAAAATGCAAGTAATATAGTAGACATAATATCCAATATACAAAATATAAATATAAAAGTTCCAACAGAACCTAAAATAGTAATAAACAAAAATAATGGATTAATAATTACAAATTATAAAATAGTATTAGAACCTTGTACTATAAACTATAAAAATTTATATATTAATTTGCAAAAAAATATAACAAAAACAAATAAACAAACTACAGAAAAACAAATAATAATACATAGTAATCTAATTTTAAATGATATGTTGCAAATATTAAAAAATTTAAATCTAGAAACTAATGAAATAATAGAAATATTAAAAATATTAAAAGAATCTAAATGTCTATCAGCGGAAATAAAAATTTCATCATGAAAATATTAAATATAGAAAAGAATATTACAGGTTATGAAAAGCTATATAAAACAAACACACAAAACAATAATATAATAAAAGAAAAAATGGAAGAAATATTTATAAAAATGTTATTAAAAAATATTAGATTAACATCTCCTAAAAATGAATTGTTTAACGAAAATAAAAATGATATTTATCATGAAATATATGATCAAACAATATCAGAAATTATAAGCAAAAGAGGAATAAATCTAATAAATATGATTAAAAACCAGAAAAAAATTGTACAATAAAACTATACTTACAAAATATAGCAGGAGAAAATGTATATATTGAAAATATAATACTCCTGCATGTTAAATAATATATCTATCTTATAAAAAGATAGTTTTTAAATTTATTAAAAAAAAATAATGTTTTTCTAAACAATACTATTAGCATTGTATTCTTTTATTAATTTTTTTAAAATAAGATTTTTTTTTTTATTTTTACATAGACTAAAAATTAAAAAATTTGGTGATTTAATTTTTTTACTAAAAAAAATAACAATTTTTTTATCTAGATATCTTTTTTTAATATTATTAATACAATCCATTTTTTTTTTATACAAATATGAACAAATTTTAACAGGCAAAATTATATTTACTTGATAAACATTATATTTAAACAGTTCTTCTTCTAATAATCTTAATATTGATCTAGATAAAGATTTTTTATCTACTAAAAACCCATGACCATCACATTTAGAACAAAAATAATAACTATGTTCTTTTAAAATAGAATTTATTCTTTGCCTCGACATTTCTAACAAACCAAATTTAGATATTTCACCAATCTCAATTCTCGCTCGATCCTGTTTAACAAGCTTGTTTAATCTATTTTTTAATATTTTTTTATTATTAGAAAATTCCATATCTATTAAATCTATTACTATTAGACCACCAACATCTCTAATTCTTATTTGACGAAATATTTCATTTATAGCTTCCATATTAGTGTTAAATGCAGTATCTTCTATACTATTACATTTTTTAGACTTAAAAGAATTTATATCAATAGCTGTTAATGCTTCTGTACTATCTATAGTAATAGATCCTCCAGATTGTAAAATTATCTTTCTATTAAACAAAGTACGAATTTGCGATTCGATTTTATAAAATGAAAATAATGGTATTTTTTTGTTATATATTTTAATTTTTTTAAAAAATGATATATCACTTGTGTAAAAAAAATAATTATAAATTTTATCTAATATTTTAGGGTTATCGACAACGATTTCATCTACATCTTTATATAAAAAATCTCTAAATGTATTTATTATAATATCACTTTCTTTATACACTAGTTTAGGATATTTTATTTTTTTATATTTATTTTTTATATATTTCCATAATTTTACTTTATCATCTATATCCTTTTGAATAGCTCGTATAGATGCTTTAATACTAGCCGTTCTAATAATAAACCCCATATTTTTAGGGATGTTAAGCAAAGAAACAAATTTTTTTATTTTAGCTCTATCAATCCCAGTAATTTTTTTTGATATACCTTCTTTATTGATATTGTAAGGCATTAATACCGAATATATTCCAGGTAAGCTTATATATGTAGTCAAAAAAGCCCCCTTATTAATAGTCTCTTCTTTAGAAATCTGAACTAATACACATATTCCAACTTTAATTTTTTTTTTTTTAACTTTCACACGATTTACATAATAACAATCATTCTTTGTATGAAAATTATATATTTCTTTTATAGGCAAAAACCCATTTCTTTCTACACCGTAGTTTACAAAAAAAGCAGCTAAACTTTTCTCAAATTTTACTATTTTACCTTTATATATATTAAATTTACTTTTTTTATTTATATTATTTTCTATATTTAACTCACAAAGTTTATTATTATCTAAAATAGCAATTCTTACTTCTTCTTTTATAATAGAGTTTATTAACATAATTTTCATAAAATTAAATCTTATACCTATATAAATTACAAAAAAATATTTTTTAACATAAATTTTCATATTCTGTAAAAAAAAATCTTTTTATATTAAAATTTATATAAATAGTATACAAAATTTAATGTATAATAAAAGTTTTAACTATAATAAAAAAAATGCAAAAACAGTATACTAAAGTAAAAAAAATATTAGTAGAAGAAAAATCTATCGGGCAAAGAATAGATAATTTTATTATAAACATGTTTAAAAAAATTTCAAAAAATACAGTATATACTATAATAAGAAAAGGAAGAATTAGGATAAACAAAAAAAGAATAAAAGCTAAATACAAATTAAAAAAAAAAGATATAATTAGAATACCTCCTATATATTTAGAAAATAAAAAAAAAAAAAAGATAAATGTAAAATATTATAAAAATCTAATACAAAAAAATATTTTATATGAAGACAAATACTTTATAATAATAAATAAACCTCAAAAAGTAGCGGTACATGGTGGAAGTGGAATTAGCTTTGGAATAATAGAAATAATAAGAAGATTATATTCTAAAGAAAAAAGTTTAGAATTAATACATAGATTAGATAAAGATACTTCTGGAGTATTACTAATATCAAAAAAAAAATTTATTTTGAAATCTTTGCATGATCAAATAAAAAATAGAAAAACAAAAAAAACATATATTGCTATAACACATGGAAAGTGGCCAGAAAAAATTAAAAAAATACAACTTCCATTATTAAACACTAAAAATATATATGGAAAAAAAATAGTATTAGTAAAAAAAAACGGAAAAAAATCAGAAACAAGATTTAAAGTTATAAAAATATATAAAAATGTAACATTATTAAAAATATATCCAATAACTGGTAGAACGCACCAAATAAGAGTTCATACGTCATCGGTTGGACATCCAATAATAAATGACACAAGATATGGAAATAAAATTTTGGACAAAAAAATTAACATAAATTATAAAAATTTATGTTTACATGCATTTAAATTTACATTTCAACATCCTAAAACAAATAAAAAAGTTAATATAGTTGCTGAAAACTTTAAATTTAAAAATTTTAATATAAAATCTATTAAATAAATAGGATAAAATCATGGCTGTACAAAAAAGCAAACATTCTAGATCAAAAAGAGATATGAGAAGATCTAATGACAAATGTAAGTTGATACAAATGTCTATAGACAAAAGCTCTAAAGAAGTACATATAAGACACCATATAACCAAAAAAAAATTTTATAGAGGCAAAAAATTTTTTTAAAAAAAAAGCGATATAAAGAAAATCTAAAAAATTCTATATATTAATATATATAGAATTTGTTTTAAAAAACGTAAACAAATAATTTAGAGAAATTAAATGAACTTTGCAATAATATTTCCTGGACAATATAAATATAGTATAAGAAAAATTGTTAATCTATATAAACACAATAATATAATAAAAAATATATTTGAAAAAGCTTCTGACATAATAAAATACGATATTTATCACAATATATGTAATATTCCAATAGAAAAAATAAAAAATAGATATTTGCAACCTATAATAGTAACTATTTCAATAGCTATATATAAAATGTGGAAAAAAAATGTAATATACACACCTAAAATTATAGCAGGTCATAGTTTAGGGGAATATACAGCATTAATATGTGCAAATTCTATAAATTTAGAAGAAGGATTACTCATAACAAAAAAAAGAGGAGAATTAATGGAAAAGTCTTCTAATAAAAGAAAAATTTCTACAGAAATAATATTTGGACTGACAGAACAAGAAATTTCAAAAATTTGTAAATGTTGTTCTACTAAAAGTATAGTAGAAATAGCTAGTATAACTTCACAAAATATAATTATAATATCTGGTGATGAAAGTGCAGTCAATATGGCAATAAAGTTATGTAAACAAAAAGGATCTACAAAAAATATATCGCTTCCAATATCTGTACCAATACATTGTAAAATTATTAAATCAGTAAGAAAAGAATATTTAAAAATGTTATCAGAAATAAATTTTCTTACACCAAAATATAATATAGTAAATAATATAGATGCAAAAGTTATATATACAAAACAAAATATTATAAAATATTTATATAAACAATTATATAAAACAGTAAGATGGAAAGAATGTATTGACTATATAATAAAAAAAAATGTAAAATTATTTTTAGAAATGAGCACTAACAAAATTTTTATCAATACATGCAAAAATTTTGCACAAACAATAACTATAAATAATATGAAAAATATACTATATTCAAAAAAAAAAATAAAGACTTTAAAAAAAAAGTAGCAATAGTTACAGGAGCATCTTCAGACATAGGTAAAGATATATCTAAAAAATTATATAAAAAAGGAATAGTAGTAGTAGGTACTACTACAACAGAAAAAGGATTAAAATATATGTCAAAATATATAACAAATTCTAATCAAAGAATACTTACAAATACTATAAAATACGAACAAATTAAAAAAAATATTTCAAAAATATATGAACAATTTGGTTCTATAGATATTTTAATAAATAATATAGGTCATAGACAAGACGATATAATATTGAATATGTCAGAAAAAAATTGGACAGATATAATTAAAATTAATTTAACATATACGTTTTTAATAACAAAAAGTGTAATAAAATATATGATGCAAAAAAGATATGGAAGAATAGTAAGTATAGGCTCTATAATAGGTAATATAGGAAACATAGGGCAGGCTAATTATTCTGCTTCTAAATATGGCATCATAGGATTTAATAAAACTTTAGCATTAGAAACAGCTAAATATGGAATAACAGCTAATGTAATTTCTCCCGGTTTTATAAAAACGAACATGACAAAATTTTTAACTTCTAAAATAAAAAATATGTATATAAAAAAAATACCAATAAATAGATTTGGAACAGTACAAGATATTACAAACGCCGTTGTATTCTTAATTTCTAGTAAATCTTCTTATATAACAGGGCAATCTATACATGTAAATGGTGGTATGTACATGTATTGATAATATTATAAATATTTATAAAGGAATAATGTGAAAAATATAAAATATAAAATAAAAAAAATACTATCTAAACAATTTAGAATAAAAATAAAAAATATTACAAAAAATTTTTCTTTAAAAAAAGATGTCCAAATAGATTCTTTAGAAAAAATAGAGTTAATAATGAGAATAGAAGAAAAATTTAATATAAAAATAAAAGACAATGAGATTGAACAATTAGAAACAGTAAACAACATAAAAAAGTATATATTAATAAAAAAAAATGAAAAAAAATAAATATAATAATTCTTTATACACAAAAAATAACTTTATTGTTTTAGAAGGAATAGAAGGGTCTGGAAAAACAGAAATAATTAGATATTTAAAATTAATATTAAAAAATCAAGGCATAAAAAAAATTATGTCTGTAAGACAGCCAGGAGGAACACCTATATGTGAAAAATTGAGATCAATTCTAAAAAAAGATATAATAAATGATCAAATACATAGCAAAACAGAAATACTATTATTCTATGCATCTAGGATGCAGCTATTGGAAAGTAAAATACTTCCAGCGTTAAATAAAGACACTTGGGTCATCTCTGATAGACACAATTTATCTACATTAGCATATCAGACTGCATTTAATAAAAATAATAAAAATTTAATAAAAAAGTTAACAAAAATATTATTAAAAAACATAGAACCAGACTTAACTATATATTTAGATACTATTCCAATATTAGGATTAAATAGAATAAATGAGAGAAATAAAATAGATAGAATAGAAAAAAAAGGGTTATCTTTTTTTAAGGAAGTAAGAAAAAATTATTTAAAAGAAATAAAAAAAATATCTAAAAAAATAATTATAAATTCTTCATTAGAAAAAAAGATTGTAATGAAATCTTTAAAAAAGAAAATTATATTATGGTTACAAAAATATGCAAAATAAATTATATCCATGGCTATTAAAATATTATGAAAAAATAATTACAATGTTAAAAAATAGAAGACACCATTCTATTTTAATAAACTCAAGCAAACATATTGGAATAAACAATCTAATATTTAAAATAAAGACATGGTTTTTTTGCAAAAATATAGTAAACAAATATTCTTGTAATACATGCAATACATGTGTTTTAATAAAAAAAAATAAATATTCTGACATATATAATTTAAACTTATATAAAAAAATCGGGGTACAACTTCTAAGAGAAACAATTGAAAAAATACTTCTAACATCTAAACATGGTCTAGAAAAAATAGTATTTATAAAAAATTCTGACCTATTAACAGATTTAGAAAGTAATATATTGTTAAAAATTATAGAAGAAACTCCAAAAAATACTATTTTTATTTTACAAACATACAAAGTTAAAAATCTTATGTTGACATTAAAAAGTAGAATGTATATTGTTAGAATATTTGATCCAGAAAAAAAAACTAGTGTTAAATGGTTATTAAAAACTACTAATTTTAGTTATAAAGATTGTAGTAACGCATTACAATTAAGTAATAACAGACCTATATATGCTAAAAAAATACTATTAAACAACTTATTAAAGATTAGAAAAAACTTTTATAAAATCCTATCTATATCA
Source organism: Buchnera aphidicola (Chaitoregma tattakana) (assembly GCF_039370165.1). NCBI lineage: Bacteria > Pseudomonadati > Pseudomonadota > Gammaproteobacteria > Enterobacterales > Erwiniaceae > Buchnera > Buchnera aphidicola. The sequence continues at coordinate 259,391 of NZ_CP134991.1, forward strand.
ATAGAAAAAAATAATCTAATAATTCTTATAAATACAATAGAAAAAAACTCAATATGTTTTTTTTTAAATTTAATTTATACAATATTTTTAGATGCAATAAAATATAAAAATAATATAATGAAACATATAATTAACAACGATCAAAAGAAGTTAATAAAAAAAATTACAAAAAAAATAAAAAATAAAGAAATATATCATATTATAAAATCATGGATGCAGTTTGAAAATAATGTTACTAATATAAAAAGAATAAATTATGAATTAATACTTTTAGAACAAATTTTGAAATTTGAACAAATTCTTAAAAACAAAATTAAAAATTATCTACTACCAAAAACATAAAATATGATATTAATAGATTCTCACTGTCATTTAGACAAAATAAATTTTAAAAAAATTAACAAAACTATAGAAGATGTCATGGAAGAGTCTGAAAAAAAACATGTAAAATATTTTTTAAATGTCTCTACATCAATAAAAAATTTTGATAAAATGAAACTATTTTTAAAAAATAGAAAAAATATTTTTTATTCATGCGGTATACACCCATTTTATTATGAAAAAAATATACGATCAAATCAAATAATTAAAAGATTAAAAGATACAAAAGTAATAGCAGTAGGTGAAACGGGTTTAGATTACTCTCATAAAAATATAATAAGCAAACAAAAACAAGAGAAATTGTTTATACAACAAATAAAAATAAGTAAAAAAGTAGAAAAGCCTTTAATCATACACACTAGAAATTCTATTCAAGATGTTATAAAAATATTAAAGAATTTTAAAATAGATGAAAGTAAAGTAATTATACATTCTTTTAACGAAACTAATATAGAAATTGTAAAAAAAATAATTGAACTAAACTTTTATTTTTCAATATCCGGAATAGTTACATTCAAAAATGCTAAAAATCTAAGAAAAATTATAGAATATCTGCCATTAAATAGAATTCTTATAGAAACTGATTCCCCGTATCTCTCTCCAGAACCAAATAGAGGAAAAGTAAATACACCCTCTAATTTATATTATATAATTAAGTGTATTGCTAAAATAAAAAAAATAGATTTACTAGAAATTTCAAAAATAATGATAAAAAATTTTCAAAAATTATTTAATTTAAAAATAAAAATTTAACCATAATATAGACAAAAAGGTCTAATAATTGTTTTATAAAATAAAAAATAGAGATTAAATATGTTTAAAAATATTTTTTCTAATTTACAAAAGATAGGAAAATCTTTAATGCTACCTGTTTCGGTGCTACCAATAGCCGGAATATTACTAGGAATAGGATCAGCACAATTTTCTATTATACCAAAATTAATGTCTAACGTAATGATAGAGTCAGGGAGCTCAATATTTGAAAACATGCCATTAATTTTTGCTATTGGAATATCATTAGGTTTTACAAAAAATGATGGTGTAGCAGCATTAGCTTCTGTTATTTCATATGAAATAATGTCAAAAACTTTCTATGTAATGATTCCTATCTTTTCACATTTTAATTTTTTTTCTATACAAAGTTCTAATTTAATTGATACAGGAATTTTAGGAGGAATTTTATCAGGATCTATGTCAGCATATTTATTTAATATGTTTTATAAAATAAATCTTCCTGAATATTTAGGATTTTTTACAGGAAAAAGATTTATACCAATAATATCAGGACTGTTTTCAATAATATTAGGTATTTTTTTAGCATTAATATGGCCACCAATAGGAAAAATGATACAAAATTTTTCCATATGGGCAGCATATCAAAATCCTATATTAGCTTTTTTTATATATGGATCTGTAGAAAGATCTCTAATTCCACTAGGACTACATCATATCTGGAATGTTCCGTTTCAAATGCAAGTAGGAGAATATATAAATAGCTCAGGGCAAATTTTTCATGGAGATATAGCTAGATATATGGCTGGAGACCAAACAGCAGGAAAATTATCTGGTGGTTTTTTGTTCAAAATGTATGGATTACCAGGAGCAGCATTAGCAATATGGTACTGTGCTAAATCAGAAAATAAAAAAAAAATAGGAGGTTTAATAATATCAGCTATATTAACATCTTTCATAACAGGTATCACAGAACCGATAGAATTTTCATTTATGGTTGTAGCACCTATATTGTATGTAATACATTCTATTTTAGCAGGATTAGCATTTCCAATATGCATATTATTAAACATGAGAGCAGGAGCCAGCTTTTCCCATGGGTTTATTGATTTTATGATATTAAGTGGTAATAGTAATAATATTATTTTATTTCCTATAATAGGTACATTATATGGACTATTATATTTTCTAATTTTTTGTTTCACAATACGATTATTTAATTTAAAAACCCCTGGAAGAGAATTACAGAAACATAAATATTACAAAGAAAGACGCATTGCAAAATTATTAATAAAATATTTAGGAGGAAAAAATAATATTTCTAATTTAGATGCATGTATAACCAGACTTAGAATTACAGTTAATAATATATCTGAAGTAGATAAAAACGAAATAAAAAAATTAGGAGCATCTGCTGTCATAATCTCTGGCTTGGGTATACAAGCAATATTTGGAACAAAATCAGACAATCTAAAAAATAAAATGGAGAAATATTTAAAAAAATAATAAAATAATTTTTAAAATGTATTGTATAAAACCTAAAAAGTGGGTTTTACAACCCACATATATTAAAAAACAACAAATCATAACAAAATTAGTAGGCAAAATAATGAACTATGAAAATATTTTCATAAAAATAATAAAAAGAGAAATACCCTCAGAAATAATATATCAAGATAAACAAGTAACTGCATTTAAAGATATTAATCCACAATCTCCTATACATATATTAATAATTCCTAATAAAAAAATACGATCTACAAATAAAATAAATAAAAAAAATAAAAATATTATAGGAAATATGATTTATATAGCAGTAAAGATAGCAAAAAAATTTCACTTTCACAAAGATGGATACAGAATAGTAATAAACTGTAACAAAAATGGTGGACAAACAATACCACACTTACATATGCATTTACTGGCAGGAAAAATATTAGGAAAATTTAATTAAAGTTATAGTATTAAAAAAAAGATATTTTTTATAAAAATTAATATTTATCACTAAAAGTTTTAACAAAAAAATTTTTAATAATAAAATTTTCTCAGAGTTTTAGGAAATGGAGATGCATCTCTAATATTGTCTATGCCAGTAAAATAGCATAATAATCTTTCAAAACCAATTCCAAAACCTGAATGAATAACAGTACCATATTTTCTTAAATCTCTATACCACCAATACTTATCTTTTCCTAAATTAAATTTTTTTAACTTATTGTCTAATATTTTTAACCTCTCTTCTCTTTGAGAACCCCCTAAAACTTCACCAATGTTTGGCAAAAATATATCCATAGAAGCAACAGTAACATTATCTGGGTTGTCTCTCATATAAAAAGCTTTAAGATTTTTGGGAAAGTTTTTTACTATTAAAGGCTTACAAAAATGTTTATTTACAACATATTTTTCTTGTTCTAAAGATATATCTTCTCCAAATGAAATTGATTTTCCTAATACGTTTAATAATTTAATTAAATCTTTATATTCTATTTCTACATAATCCAAATTTATTAAATTTTTTAAATTTTTAATTATATTTTTACTAAAATATTTTTCTAAAAATTCTATTTCAAAAATACATTTTTCCAATGTATGTTCAGTTATATATTTTAAAAAAATTTTAGATAAATGTACTATTTTTTTTAAATTGAAAAAAGCAACTTCAACTTCTAACATCCAAAATTCAGATAAATGTCTTTTAGTATTAGAATCTTCAGATCTAAACGTTGGCCCAAAATTATATACTTTAGATAAAGCTAATGCGTAAGATTCCAAAGTTAACTGACCTGAAACTGTTAAAAAGTTCTTATTTTTAAATATATTTTTAAAATTAGATAACTTTTTAGCTTTATCATTGTTACTTGAAAACACGCTAAACATAGCTCCTGAGCCCTCAGTATTTAATCCTGTAATAATAGGAGTAGGAACCCAAGTAAAATTTTTTTTATACAAAAAATTATTTATAGTACTAAATAAAACATTACGAATTTTAGAAATAGCACAAAAAAATTTTGTTCGTACTCTTAAATGAGCAAATTTTCTTAAGTATTCAAATGTATGTTTTTTTAAAGAAATAGGATATTTATCAGGATTGTTAATCAACCCTAAAACTTTTAATTTAATTATTAATAACTCATACTTTTGTTCTTGTCTTCTAGAAAAAATTATATTGCCTGTTACAACTAAAGAACAACCACTTGTTAACTTTATAATTTCTTTTTCATAATTTTCTAAATTAGATTTAGCAACTGCCTGTAAAGTAAGTAAGCATGTACCATCAAATATATCTATAAAAGATATTCCTTTTTTAGAATCTCTTTTACTTCTTACCCACCCATAAACTTTTATTTTTTCATTTATTTTAACTTTATTAGAATATATGTCTTTTATAGAAAAATTTTTCATGTTTATTTAACCTATAAAATTTAAATATATTAAAAACTATAAATGTATACAAGAAAAAAATGATTACAAATAAATTTACCAAATTTATAAACTATTTTAAAGATAATTAATTAAGATTATATATTTTTAATTTTTTTAACAAATAAAATTCTTTCTTTTTCTAATTTTTTTATTTTACATTTTTCAAAATTTACAATATAATTTGGCGCTTTTTTTATAAAATTTTTATTAAAAAGCATATTTTTTGATATGTTTATTTTATTATTTAATTGTCTAATTTTTTTTATAAAATTTTTTATACTAGTGCAATTAATTTTTTTCTTTATAGAAAGAATTACTATATCTATCTCATCAAGAAATTCAATAAAAAAATTCTTGTAACTTTGTAAACTTTTAATAAAAATTATATTTTTTAAGTTAACCATTTTAATAAAAAAATTCAAATTTAAAACAAATATTTTTTTTAAATTTATATTATTAAACTTAACTGCTATAGAAATTTTTTTAGAAAAATTTATTTTTGTTCTATTTCTTATTGCTCTTATACTTACTAAAACCTTTTTTATAAAAGAAATATATTTTAACACTTTTATATCTATCAACTTCTTTCTATAAATAGGAAATTTTTTTAATAAAATACTATTACATTTATTTTTAGTAAAACATTTAATATTTTGCCATATTGATTCAGTAATAAATGGTATAATTGGATGAGCAGTTATTAAAATTAATTCAAACATTTTTATTAAATTATTTTTAGCACAAAAAACTAATTTCTTAGAAAAAGATTTAAATATTATTTTTAAAAATTCTAAATACCAACAACAAAAATCATTCCAAATAAACTTATACAAAATATTAGAAGCTTCATCAAATCTAAAATTATCTATACAATTTCTATATTTTTTTATCATAATATTGTATTTAGATATTATCCATATATCTACTATGTTCATGTTAGTCAAAAAAAGATTTTCTCTTATATCATTTATAGATATGTTAGTAAAAATAAAAATACTAATATTCCATATTTTATTACAAAAACTCTTATATCCCTTTAACCTTTTCATATCCCAATTTATATTTCTAGTTGGAGAAGCTAAAGAAGCTAATGTAAATCGTAAAGCATCAGTTCCATAAGCGCTAATACCTTTAGGAAAACTTTTTTTAGTAATAATACTAATGTACTCTATCATAGAATTTTTAAACATATTATTTGTTCTTTTTCTCAGCAGCCTTGGTAAAGAAATTCCATCAATTATATCAATTGGATCTATAACGTTTCCTTTTGACTTAGACATTTTATTACCAATCTCATCACGTATCAAACCAGTAATATAAACTTTTTTAAAAGGTATTTGTATTGGAAATTTTTTGTTTCCTTTTAATAAAATTGAAGTAAGCATTATCATTCTAGATATCCAGAAAAATATAATATCAAATCCACTAACTAGTACATCAGTAGGATGAAACATTTTTAGAACACTTTTTTTTTTAGGCCATCCTAATGATGAAAAGGACCAAATAGATGAAGAAAACCAAGTATCTAACACATCAGATTCTTTTTTTAAAAAGAAACTTTTAGGAAGATTATATTCTTCTCTGACTTTACTTTCACTCATTCCAACATATATATTTTTGTGATTGTCATACCACACAGGAATTCTATGTCCCCATAATAATTGTCTTGATATACACCAATCATCTAAATTATTCATCCAAGAAAAAAAAATATTTTTATATTTATCTGGAATAAATTGTATTGTTCCATTTTTAACTAGTTCCAATGATTTTTTAGAAATTTTCTTTACTTTTAAATACCATTGATTAGTTATTCTAGGTTCTATTATAGATCCAGTTCTATCACCTAAAAAAATGTTTATATTAACATTTAAAACTTTTTTTAACATGTCGTTTTCTTTTAAAAAGCTTAAAATTTTTTTTCTAGCATTTTTTCTATCCAAATTGTGCAAAAATTTAGGACATTTTTTTTTATAAATTTTATTATTATGATATATTGTAAGATTTTTGCAAATTTTACCAGACTTTGTCAAAATATTTATTAAAGGTAATTTATTCAGAATTGCAATTTTATAATCATTAAAATCATGTGCTGGAGTAATTTTGACGCAACCAGTACCTTTTTCTGGTTTAATATTTTTATCAAAAATTATTGGAATAATTCTATTAACAATTGGAACTAAAACACTTTTACCCATTAATTTTTTATATCTTTTATCATTTGGATGCACTGCAATTGCCACATCTCCTGGTATAGTTTCTGGTCTTGTGGTAGATACTACTATATAACTATTATTAGACTTATTTTTGTCTATTAAATAATATTTTATATTCCACATAAAACCTTTGTAAACTTTCCTTTCTAACTCTATATCTGAAACAACACTCTTACAACTAAAATCCCAGTTAACTAAAGTTTTTTTTCTATATATCATATTTTTTTTAAATAATGATATAAATGCAAATCTAACAGACTCAGACATATTGTCATCCAATGTAAAACAGTTTCTGCTCCAATTTACTGAACTTCCTAACCTTTTAATTTGATTGCAAATATTATTAAATCTTTTTTCTTTCCATTTCCATATTTCCTTAATAAAATGTTTTTTAGAATATTTTAACGTTTTTAAACCAGATTTAGAATTCAAATAATTTTTTACTACTATCTGTGTAGCTATACCAGCATGATCTACTCCTGGCTGCCATAGTACATTTTTACCATTCATTTTATTGTATCTTATCAAAATGTCCATAATAGTATGTTGAAACGCATGCCCCATATGTAAATCCCCTGTAACATTAGGAGGAGGCATTACTATACAAAAATTATTTCTAAAAACTTTTTTTTTATATTCAAAATATTTGTTTTTTTCCCAAAAATTATATAGTACTTTTTCTATTGTCTTATGATCATATTTTTTTTTCATGTTATATCTTCAAAAATGACAGTTAAATTTTAATAAAAAAAATTATACAACATTTATATTTAAACAATATGTTTTTGCCATAAATTTGTTGTCTAATATGTAAATAATATTTTTTTTTATAAATTTTAAATTAAAATATATTTTTTTTAAAATTTTAGTAGTTAAATATATTATATAACATATTCTATTCAACATATTAAAATCATAAAAAATAAATTTATAAAAAAATATATATTAAAATACTCAATATTATACAAAGTATTAAAAATAATATTTAAAAAAATAATAGTATATACTTTCACATATGTTGTATTTTTAAAATTTTTATATACATAGTTGTACAAATGTTTAAAAATATTTTTTTTACAAGTATATAAAAAAAAATTTTAAAATAACAACATTTTTAAAATATATTTTTTATAATAACCATTTTTTTAAATATTATTTTTTAATTTTTAATATTATATAAATACTGTAATAAAATTTATATAAAAATAATGTAAAATATTTGTATTTATAGTAATAAAAAATTATAATTCTTATATTTGTTACAATTATTAAAATATATTATGCAAAATTTTCTGTATCAAAGAAGCTTGTTATCTTTAAAAGATCTAAATAAATTTGAAATAGAAACAGTATTAAACACAGCAAAAAAATTAAAAAAATTAAAAAAAGAAAAAAAAGAAAAAAAATTTTTAAAAAACAAAAAAATAATTTCTATATTCGAATCGAATTCTACTAGAACTAGGTGTGCCTTTGAAACATCAGCATTTGATCAAGGTTTACATATTACGAATTTAGATATAAATAATACTCATATGAATGAAAAAGAATCTATAGAAGATACTGTAAAAGTTTTTAATATTATGTATGATGGTATACAATATAGAGGGCCTAAACATGAAATAATATTAGACATACAAAAATATGCAAAGATTCCTGTTTGGAATGGTCTAACTAATAAATTTCATCCAATTCAAATATTATCAGATTTGATGACTATTAAAGAAAACATAAAAAAAAACAACCACTTTAATGACATAACTCTAGCATATATTGGAGATTGTAAAAATAATATCGCTAATACAATTTTAGAGGCCTCTTATATTATTGGAATAAATATAAACATGATTTCTCATGAGAAGTTTTTACCAAATATAGAAAAAATAAAATTTTTATCTAACATATCAAATAAAGAAAACGGAAAAATATTATGTACAGAAAATGTGTATAAAGGACTAAATAATGTAGACTTCATATACACTGATACTTGGTTATCCATGCATGAAAACTATAAAAATTTAGGTATAAAAATAAAATTATTAGAAAAATATCAATTAAATGAAAAATTACTTACAAAAACAAACTCTTATTCAGCAAAAATATTACATTGCATGCCATCTATACATGATAATAATACTATAATATCTAAAAAAATTTTTAAAAAATACAAAATAAAAAATGGATTGGAAATTACAAATGATGTATTTAATTCAAAAAACAGTTTAGTGTTTAATCAAGTAGAAAATAAAGTACATATTATAAAAGCATTAATGCTGCTAAATTTAAAAAAAAATATAAATTTGTAATAACATAATTTGTTTAAAACATAGTAAATATAATAAATATGAAAAATAATAACATTCCGAAAGTAATAGGACCTTACAGTTATATTTATGAATCCAGAGGAATATTTATGATATCTGGACAAATAGCAATAAACCCTATAAATAACAAAATTCCAAAAAATATAGATGAACAAACAAAAATAGTTTTAAATAATATTAAAACCATTATAGAAAGCAAAAATTTAAAAATAAAAAATATAGTTAAAACAACAATTTTTACAACAAAATTACACTATATAAATAAAATTAATACTATTTATAAAAAATTTTTTGAAAAGTATACAAAAAATTTTCCAGCAAGAACATGTGTAGAAGTATCTAAATTACCAAAAAATTCCATTATAGAAATAGATGCAATAGCAATAAAATAAAAATATGCCACATAGTGGCATAATAATGTTAAAAATTTTATTTAAACCTATTTTTAATCCTGTTTTTTAATATTTTTTTTTTAAAAATCTTTTTTTTAATAAATCTTTTATTAATATTTTTATTAAATGGTTTATTTCTAACGACGGAAATAAATTTTATATTAATCAATTTATTTAAAATTCTAGTATTTTTAAAAATTTCATTAAAATTAATATTTCTTGTTACATGTTTAGATATTTCTATAGTAGAATAATAATCAAAAAGTTTTACATGTCCTATATTTTTACTATTTATATTTCCTTCATTTGCAATAGCTCCTACTATATGTCTTACTTCTACTCCATCTTTCTTACCTACTTCTATTCTATAAGTACATAAACCAAATATTTTTTTTTTATGCAATTTATACGAATTTTTAGAAAAAAAGTTTTCTTTAACTTTATTTTTAAAAAAATTTGTATTATTATGACTTTCTTTTATTATCAAAGGTCTGTCTTTTTGCGCTATTTTTAATAATACAGCAGACAATGTATCTGAATCAACTTTACTGGCATAATCCATTTTTTTTAATATATTTTTATATATATTAATATCTTTGCTCTGTAACTCTTTATCTACTTTATCACAAAACAATTGTAATCTTTTTTTAGCTAAAGATTCAACATTTGGTAATTCAATTTTAATTATTTTAGTTTTTATCACTCTTTCTATATTATATAGTAATCTAGTTTCTCTAGGTTCTATAAATAATAACGCATTTCCAGATCTTCCAGCCCTTCCTGTTCGTCCTATTCTATGTATATAAGATTCTACATCCATAGGGATATCATAATTGATTACAAGACTTATTCTATCTACATCTAGACCTCTTGCAGCAACATCTGTAGCTATTAAAATATCTAATTTGCCACTTTTTAATTTTTCTAGAGTTTTTTCTCTTACAGACTGATTCATATCTCCATTTAATGCTGAACTATTGTATCCACTTTTTTCTAATACTTCAGAAACTTCTACAGTCAAATTTTTAGTTTTTACAAATATGATTGCAGCGGAGAATTTTTCTGTTTCTAAAAATTTTATTAATGCATCAATTTTTTTTCCATATATTATACAGAATTTCTGCTGTATATTAGGTCTATTTTTTAAACTAGATTCAACTTTTATTTCTTTTGGATGCTTCATAAACCTTCTAGATATTCTTCTAATTTCTTCAGGCATTGTGGCAGAAAATAAAGCAGTTTGATGCTTTTTAGGAATATTAGACAGAATATTTTCAACATCCTCTATAAATCCCATCCTAAGCATTTCATCTGCTTCATCTAAAACTAAACTACTTAATTTAGATAAGTTTAAAGTTCTTCTTTTCAAATGATCTAATAATCTCCCAGGAGTTCCTACTATAATCTGAGGACCCAGCCTCAAGACTTTTAATTGTAGTTCGTATCTTTGCCCGCCATACAAAGCTAAAACATTTATTCCAAATATATATTTAGAAAATACAGAAAATGATTTAGATACCTGTATTGCTAATTCTCGAGTAGGTGTTAAAACTAAAATTTGAGGCATTTTCAAATTTAATTTAATATTATTTAATAAAGGTAAAGCAAAAGCAGCAGTTTTTCCACTTCCAGTTTGAGCCATACCTAATACATCCATTCCCTTTAGCAAAAAAGGTATACATAATTTTTGAATAGGAGATGGAATTAAATAATTTATTTCATTTAATGACTTTATTAAACAATCTTTAAGCCCCAAAGAAGAAAATGTAAATTTATTATGAGTCATGCAATTATATATGCCTCTTAATTTACAGATATTATTTATTTTAACTAAAAATAATAAATTGTATTAACAAATTATTTTTAAAAATATTAACAAAATTTAATTATTCAAGCACCAATAACAAAATAGCATACATCATTTGTTTAAGAAAACATATCCAATTTTTTATTGATTTTATTAATATATTATAATACATATATAAAATAAGTTTTGTAAAATAATATAAAATTTAAAAATTTTTAAAGTATTTAAAAAACATAATCACTAAAAAATAGTTTTATATAATTAATTAAATTTAGCATCTTTAATGCTCAGTCTTAATCTTCCATTCCTATCTATTTCTAAAACTTTTACTAAAACACTTTGATTTATATTTAATAAACTAGAAACTTTACCAATTCTTTTATTAGAAATTTGTGATATATGCACTAATCCCTCTTTTCCAGATCCTATTGAAACAAATGCGCCAAATTCTACTATTTTAGTAATACGGCCTGTATATATCTTCCCTACTTCTACTTCAGATGTTATATTTCTAATTTTCTTAATTGCATTTTGCGCTTGATCTTGTGCAGAAGATGATATCTTAACAGTTCCATCATCTTCTATTTCAATTGTAGTACCAGTTTCTTCAGTAAGCATCCTTATAACTGACCCTCCTTTTCCTATAACGTCTTTAATCTTTTCTGGATTAATTTTTATCACATGAATTCTTGGTGCAAATACAGATATTTCTTTTTTTGGAGTATTAATATGAATAGACATTTTTCTTAAAATTTCTAATCTAGCTTTTCTAGCTTGCTCTAATGCAACCTTTATAATATTTTTATTAATTCCTTTAATCTTTATATCCATTTGTAAAGAAGTTATACCAGAAAAACTACCTGATATTTTAAAGTCCATATCACCTAATTTATCCTCATCACCTGAAATATCAGACAAAATAACATATTCATTATCATTTTTTACTAAACCCATTGCAATTCCAGCTATAGCTGATTGTATAGGAACACCGGCATCCATTAATGCTAAAGAAGCCCCACATACAGATGCCATAGAAGAAGATCCATTAGATTCAGTAATCTCCGAAACTACTCTAATTGTATATGGAAACTTTTTTATATCAGGCATAGTTGCTATTAAACTTTTTTTTGCTAATTTCCCATGTCCTATTTCTCTACGTTTTGGAGACCTTGACAAACCTATTTCTCCTACGGAATAAGAAGGAAAGTTATAATGAAATAAAAAGTTATCTGTTTTATCACCTAATAAATCATCTAAATTTTGTGCATCTCTAGATGTACCTAAAGTCACAGAAACTAGAGATTGCGTTTGCCCTCTAGTAAACAAAGAAGATCCATGTGCTCTGGGTAATATACTGGTTTTTAAATGTATTTTCCTTATTTCATTAAAATTTCTATTATCTATTCTATTAAAATTATTTAATACTATACTTCTAAATATATCTTTTTCTACTAAATTTACAACACGTTCTATTTCTAATTTACTGTATTTAATATACTTTGAAGTAATAAAATTTACTATATCATCTTTTATTAAGTCCATCTTTTCTAATCTTTCTTTTCTAATTTTTGTAAAAAAAATTTTTAAAAATTTTTCTTTATATAGTTTATAAATTTTTTTAAACAATCTTTTACTGCTAAATAATATGTTACAACTTATTTTTGGCTTTGTTGCTTTTTTAGAAAATAAAACAATGTTTTTAATTAGATGTTTTTGATGATTATAACCTAATAAAATAGCATTTAATATTTCTTGTTCAGTTAACATATTTGCTTCTGCTTCAACCATTAATATAGCATTTTTTGTTCCAGAAACAATTAAATCTAATTCACTAAATTTCATTTCATCTACAGAAGGATTTAAACAATATTTTTTGTTTATTAAACCAACTCTAGAAACTCCTATCGGTCCTGCAAATGGTATTCCTGAAATATTTATAGCCGCAGATGCACCAATTATAGACACAAGATCAGGATTAATTTTAGGATTAACAGAAATTACAGTAGCAACAATTTGTATCTCATTTAATAAACCATCAGGAAATAAAGGTCTAATAGGTCTATCTATTAATCTTGCTGTTAATATTTCATTTTCACTAGGTCTTCCTTCTCTTCTAAAAAATCCTCCTGGAATTCTACCTGCTGCATATGTTCTTTCCTGGTAATTTACAGTTAAAGGGAAAAAACTATTTTCTTCTGTGGCTTGTTTGTTAAACACTACTGTAACTAAGACAACTGTATCATCCATATTAACAACGACAGAAGATGTAGCTTGTTTAGCAATAAGTCCTGTTTCTAAAATAACAGTATTATTACCATATTTAAATTTGTATTTTATATAATTTTGCACAACTGCTTCCTTAATATAATGTTATGAAAACTTTAATATAAACAAATATTACTATTAAACTCTTTTTAATATTATTTTCAATAAATAAATATCATAAAAAAAAAATTATGTGTATATTATAGAAATAGTAAAAAAAAAAAGAAAAGAAAATAAAAAAATAATAATATCTTAATTTTATAGGGTCCTTAAAAGACCCATAAAATTATTTTTTTTAAAAAAAAGTTATCTTCTTATAGAAAGTGTTGTAATAATATTTTTATATCTTGTTAATGATTTTTTTTTCAAATAATTCAACAATTTTCTTCTTTTAGATACCATACATAACAGTCCTCTTTTACTACTATGATCTTGTTTATTAAAATTAAAATGCTTTTGTAATTTTTTTATTCTAAAAGTTATTGTTGAAATTTGTGCTTCAGAACTACCACTATCTTTAGTATTATTATTAAGTTTTAAAAACATTTTTTCATTTTCATTTTTGATAAAAGCCATTTATATCTCCTAAAATAAGTTATAAAAATGTTTATTTAATTTTTTTTAGTAAATTAGATATCTTAATTCCTTTTAAAAATGAATTGTCATAATAAAAACACAAATCAGGAACTATCCTTAATATAATTTTTTTACACAAAATTCTTCTGATATGTTTTTTATAACTGTTTAATATCGTAATAATATTATTTATAGAATTCACGTTTCTATGAGCTAAAGTAGTAAAAAATATTTTTGCATATTTCAAATCTCTAGAAACCTTAACGTCTAAAATTGTTATTGCAAAGTTAATTCTTATGTCATTTATCGAATAATATAAAATATTAGATATTTCCTTTCTAATAATAGTAGATATTCTATTAGTTCTATTACATTCTATAGCCATATTATTTCCAAAATGTTAATTCATGTATTTATTTAAAATTTTATATATTAGATTAAAATATTTCTAAAACATCTCCAATTTTTATTTTATTAAAATTTTTTATAATAATTCCACATTCTAAACCTTCTTTAACTTCTTTTACATCCTTTTTAAAATGTTTTATAGAATCTATTTTACTTTGAAAAACAAATTTATTATTACGAATTATTTTTACGTTTAACCCACATTTTATAAATCCATTTGTTACTATACACCCAGCAACATAAATAGAATTTGAGAATTTAAAAACATTTTTTACTTTAGCTCTACCACGTGATATATTTTTATTACTAGATCTCATGAATCTTTTTTTAAGTGATTTTATTTCATGTAATAAGTTATATATTACAGAATAATATCTTACATCTAAATTGTTTGACAAAATAGATTTTTTAGCTGTAATATTAGGAAAAACATTAAAAGCTACAACTATGGCCTTAGAAGTAATCGCTAATGAAACGTCTGTCTCATTTATTGCTCCTACACTAGAACTAATTATTTTTATTAAAAAATTGTCACTAGAAATACGAGAAATTTCGTTGTGAATAGCTTCTAATGAACCTTGAGAATCTGCTTTTATTAATATGTTCATTTCATTAAAATTTTTTATTTTAACATTATCTAAAAATTTTTCTATTTCAAAAATCTTATCTGTAGCAAGTTTTCTTTCTTTATTTATATTTTTAATATTATAAACAAATTCTTTAGCTTTTTTTTCATCTTTTATAACAGTAAATTTACTTCCAGAAATAGGTATACCAGAAAGACCTAATATTCTTACGGGAATAGACGGAGTTACAGCCTTTAATAGATTTCCAAATTCGTCATTGATCGATTTTATTTTTCCATACTCAGTATCACATATAATAAAATCTCCTATTTTTAAGGTACCTTCTTGCACTATAATAATAGAAACAAATCCTTTATGTTTGTCTAGAAATGATTCTACAACTATTCCTTTAGCAATGCATTCATAAAAAGTTTTTAATTCTAAAATTTCTGATTGTAATATAATAGCTTCTAACAAATTGTTAATTCCTTTTTTAAATTTTGCAGAAACTAGCACAAACATATTTTCTCCACCTAGTTCTTCGGAAATTATTTCATATTTCATCAATTCATTTTTAATAAAATCTATATTTTTGCCCCTTTTATCTATTTTGTTTATTGCTATTATAATTGGAACATTAGAAGTTTTTGCATGTTCTATAGCTTCTATAGTTTGAGGCATAATTCCATCATCTGCAGCTACTACTAAAACAATTAAATCTGTTATTTGTGCTCCTCTAGATCGCATATTTGCAAATACTTTATGTCCTGGAGTGTCTAAAAAAGTTATATATTTATCTTTTATTTTCAGATAATGTGTAGATATGTTTTGTGTTATACCTCCAGATTCTACAGTTTTATAATTTTGTGATCTTATACAATCTAAAATAGAGGTTTTACCGTGATCTACATGCCCCATAATAGTAACAATAGGAGGCCTCTCTTTCAGTTTAGTGTCATTATTATGTTTTTTTTCTATTAAATCTTGTATTTTTATATTTTTTTTTTCTATTGCTTTATATCCAAAATATTTAGATATGCACTTTGCATCTTTAAAACTTAAAAAATTATTTTTTATTTTTATTCCTAATTCTAATAACTTTGTTAATATGTTTTTAACTTTTACTCCTAGCAATTTAGAAAGTTTTAATATAGAAGTATTATAATTCAATATTATATTTTTTTTTATAACATTTTTTGGCTTTACAAAATTTTGTTTTATAAAAATTATTTTTTTGTTTCTTAAAATAGCATTTTTGTTAATAAAGTTGTTCCTTTTATTAAATTCTAACATATTATTTTTTATATTTAATTTTCTATTTCTAATAGTAGAAACATTATTATTTAATATGCTTTTTGTAAAAAATTTTTTATTTTTACTTTCATGTTGCTTAGTTGTTTTATTATCTTTTATATTCTTATTTTTACTAAACAAAATATTTTTAAATTTATTAGTAAAATTATTTTTAGGAAAAATTTTTTTTTCTTTACTACTTTTATTATTTGAAACATTTTTTTTAACAACAGCTCTTTTATTATTATTTTTTTGAGGAGTTTTTAGAAAAGATGTATTATTATATTTTTTTAGCTTAGAAAGGTTATTTACTTTATTTTTTTTAATAGATTTTTTATAAGATATATTAGATCGTTTACCAATATTTTTATTTTTAAAAAATGGTTTATTCATGTTTTTTCCTATGAACATAATTAATTGTAGTTAACACTATAAAAAATATTTGAAAACATATATAAGATAGTACATAAAAATCACTTTTATAATATGCATATTGCAAATAATTTTTAATTTGTTGTTTCTTTAATTTTTTGTATAATAAATTTTTATTACTTATTATGTTTTTTTTTTAACTCAGACGTAGTCATAACATTTAAATCCCATCCACTTAATTGGGAAGCTAATTTTACATTTTGTCCATTTCTTCCTATTGCCTGAGCTAAATTTAATGATGCCACTGCAATGTCCATTGTATGTTTTTTTTTATTAACGATAATAGAAACAACATCTGCTGGAGACATAGAATTTATCACAAATTTTACTGGATCAGAATTCCATAAGACTATGTCTATTCTTTCACCACATAGTTCACTAGAAACTGCTTGCACTCTTGCTCCTCTCATTCCAACACAAGCTCCTACTGGATCAATATGATTATCATTAGACTGAACTGCAATTTTAGATCTTGATCCAGGATCTCTAGCAGTAGTTTTTATATTAATTAATCCCTCTCCTATTTCTGGCACTTCTATTTTAAAAAGCTCAATCAACATCTCAGGTTTAGACCTACTTACAAACAATTTAGCTACTTTAGACTCAGTATTAATATAATATAATAACCCTCTTACTCTATCACCTAATCTAAAGTTATCTCTTGGAAGAAGATCCTTTCTCATTATTATAGCATCTGCATTATTACCTAAATCTAAAAATATACAGTCCCTACTAATCTTTTTTACTATTCCTGTTATTATTTCATTAATATTTTTCTTAAATTTATTTATTATCATACATTTTTCTGCTTCTCTAACTTTTTGAACCATTATCTGCTTTGCAGTTTGTGTAGTTATCCTATCAAAAACTATAGAATTTATTTCATATTCTACATATTCTTTTAATTTAAAATTTTCATTTTCGAGCTTCGCAGCTTCTAAAGTAATCTCTTTAGTAGGAAATTTAACTTTTTTTACAATTATCCATCTTCTAAACGTTTTAAAATTTCCATGTTTTCTATCTATTTTTACTACAACATCAATTTTTTTATTACATTTTTTTTTTGTAGCAGCAGATATTGCAAATTCTAAAGCTTCAAATATTTTTTCTTTAGGAAGTTCTTTTTCGTTAGAAACAGATTCTACAACTGATAAAATTTCTTTATTCATAAGAAAAATCCTTTAATAAAAAAAATGTGTAAACTATTTTTTTTAGCAAAAATAAAATTTAAAAAAATATCTTAAAAAATGTATTTTATAAAATTTTTAAATATTACTAAAAAATAAAAAACCCCGAGAATTACGGGGTTTAAAAATTTTTATTAAAAAGTTAAAATTTATTGCTTTAAAAATACATCTAAAAATTTTTTTTTAATTTACACTAACAAATTTTATACCAAGAGCGGGATTTGAACCCGCATGCTAATAAAAAAGCACTATTCCCTCAAAATAGCGTGTATACCGTTTCACCATCTTGGCAATATAAAATATGTTTAATAAAAGTATTATATTTTTATACAATTTATAAAACAAAAATTTAAGTTAAACTTATAAAGTTTATTACTATTTAACATTCATAAAATTGCATAAAATTAAATTAATAAAAAAAAACAATAATGATAAAATTGATATACATTTATTTCTAAAATTATTTTTTAACACACTGAAAAAAAATAATGAACTTATATTTTTATATCTATAATAGTCATGTGTTTCTAATAATTTTCCTTCCTGCGTTAGAATTAAATAATTTAAAATAAACGAGACCACCATAAAAAACGAAAAAATGATAACATACATAATCACCTTAATAATATATTATTTTAAATTATATAGTACTAAATTACGATTTTTATCATTTTAAAACATACAAAATATCTACAATGTTTACTACAAAAAAAAATAAAAATATAAAGATAACTACACAAATAAACTATTTCACTACAATATAAAAAATATTACTAATAAAATATTAATATGTAAACTATTATGTAACATATATAAAATAATTCACTTTACATTATACATGTAAAATATATTGTTTGAAATAATGTAATTATCCTTTTGAATCTAAATGTATAAAATGTCTTGTATAAAAAAACATTGTAAAAAAGACTAATGTTAATTTTTAATATAAAATCATAATAATAGTATTATATAAAAAACATTATTTTTTTTCAGATTTCGAGTTTATATTACTTCTAACAGATTTTCTATTCATTAAATCATCTATTTGAAACAACTCTATAGTTTCATATTTAATTAAAGCATCTTTCATAGCATGTAAAATGTCAATATTGTCTTTCAAAATTTTAAACGCTCTATTATAATTAAATTCTATTAAAAATTTTATTTCTTTATCTATTATTCTAATAGTTTCATCAGATATATTAGATACTAAAGATACGCTTTTCCCTAAAAATATTTCTTCTTTTTCTTTAGTATATAATATAGGTCCTAACTTTTTAGAAAATCCCCATTTAGTAACCATGTTTCTAGCTATATTTGTTGCCATTTTTATATCATGAAAAGATCCAGTAGATATATTTTTAGATCCATATATTATTTCTTCTGCAAGTCTTCCACCATACAATGTAGATATTTTACTTTCTAATTTTTGCTTACTCATACTAATGTTATCATCTACAGGCAAGAAAAAAGTAGATCCTAAAGACATTCCTCTTGGAATTATAGTAACTTTATGAGCTGGATCATGTTCTGGAACTAACCTGCCTACTATAACATGTCCGGCTTCATGATATGCTGTACACTCTTTTTGTTCTCTAGTAATTAAAATAGATTTTCTTTCAGAACCCATAATAATTTTATCTTTAGATTTTTCTAGTTCAGACATAGATACATAGTCTTTCTTAAGCTTAGCAGATAAAAGAGCTGATTCGTTAACTAAATTTGCTAGATCTGCACCAGAAAATCCCGGAGTTCCTCTGGCTAAAATAGAAACAGATACATCTCTTCCTATAAGAATATTTTTAACATGTACTTTTAATATTTGTTTTCTTCCTTTCAGATCAGGCAAAGGAACTATTACTCTCCTATCAAATCTACCTGGTCTTAATAAAGCAGGATCTAAAACATCGGGTCTGTTAGTGGCAGCTATTAATATTATACCTTCATTTTCTTCAAAACCATCCATTTCTACTAGTATTTGATTAAGCGTTTGTTCTCGTTCGTCGTGCCCTCCTCCTAAACCAGCCCCTCTTTGCCTGCCTACAGCATCTATTTCATCTATAAATATTATACAAGGAGCAAATTTACGAGCATTATCAAACATGTCTCTAACTCTAGAAGCACCTACTCCAACAAACATTTCTACAAAATCAGAACCAGATATTGTAAAAAATGGAACTTTAGCCTCTCCAGCAACTGCTTTAGCTAATAAAGTTTTTCCTGTACCAGGAGGACCTACTAAAAGAACTCCTTTTGGAATTTTCCCACCAAGTTTTTTAAATCTTTTAGGTTTTTTTAAATATTCTACAAGTTCTTTAACTTCTTCTTTAGCTTCATCACAACCAGCAACATCAGAAAAAGTTACTTTTATCTTATTTTCTGTAAGCAATTTAGACTTATCTCTTCCAAAGTACATAGCTCCCTTGCCCCCAGATTGCAATTGCCTAATAAAAAAAATCCATATCCCTATTAACAAAAACATAGGCAGCCAAGACAAAACTAAAGAAGTAAAAAAACTAGGTGCAGCAGGCCCTTTGCCAAAAACTTTGACATTGTTTATTAACAAAATATCTAGTAATTTTTGGTCATTAACTGGTATAGTAGTATAATATTTATTTTTATCTTTGTTTAGTATTTCTATTTGTCTTCCATCAATTGTAACTTGTGATATTTTATTTTTATGAACTTCTGATAAAAAAGTAGTATAAGATACTCTATTATTAAAGGAGCTACGAGACACAAAATTTTGAAAAATAGACATAAATATAATAGATGCAAATAACCAAATAATTATATTTTTAGCTGAATCACGCAAAGACTTAACCTCATATAACAAACTTGTTATAAAAAAATTATTTTATTCCTCTTCCTACAACAAACAATTCTCTAGATTTATTATAAGAAGTTTTTAACTTATAAATTTTAAGTTTTTTAAAAAACTTTTTCAAAATTTTTATATATTTTTGTAATCCTTTACCTTCAAATACTTTTACTATATATATTCCTCTTTTTAAAAAAATCTTTTTACATATTGAAAAAGATAACTTTAACAAATTAATCGAATTAGAAATATCAACACACTTGTTTCCACTAAAATTAGGAGACATATCGGACATTAATACATCTGTACTCATTTTTATAACATTATTTAAAAAATATGATAAAAAATTTTTGTCTAATAAATCTCCTTTATAAAAAATCACATTATTAATAGCATGCATATTGCGTATGTCACATGAAATTATTCTACCACCAGGGCTTACATATCTAGAAACATATTTTGACCAACCGCCCGGGGAACAACCTAAATCTACAACATTCATATTCTTTTCAAATATTTTTTCTTTTAAATTTATTTCGTGTAATTTAAACCAAGATCTAGATATTAATTTTTTTTCTTTAGCTTCTAAAACATATTTATCTCTAAAATTTCTTTGTAACCAAATTGTAGAACTTTTAGAAAACCTTTTATAATTCATTTTTTTAAAATATTATATATGATTTACATTAATAATTTTGTACTCTATTATTCCATTAGGAGTTTTTATTTTTGCAATGTCTCCTACAAATTTTCCTATTAAACCTCTAGATATAGGAGATTTTATTGAAATTAATTTGTTTTTAAAATTAGATTCGTCTTCTCCAACAATTCTATATGTAAATTTTTTCTGAGATATTATATTTAGTATAGTAACAGTTACTCCAAAAACTACTTTTTTTTTATTTGGAATTTTAGTTATATCTATTATATTCATCTTAGATAACTTTATTTCTATTTCTTTAATTCTACTCTCGCAAAAACTTTGCTCTTCCCTTGCGGCATGATACTCTGCATTTTCTTTTAAATCTCCATGTGCTCTAGCCTTTTTAATGTCATTTACAATTTTTTTCCTCTTAAAATTTTTGAGACTATGCAACTCATTTTTAAGTTTTTTAAATCCTAAAACAGTTATAGGTATATAATTCACCAAGTCAGAACCTCAATAATATATTTAGTTTAAAAATTTTAAAAAAAATATTACTTTACTAACGTAAATTACATTATACAAAATTTTAAATTTTATATTACAAAAACAATTATATTAAATAATAAAACAAAATTTTTAGTATATATTTCTTTAAGCAAATATTTTTTAAAAAAATAATATAAAATATTTTATCAATTTTATATGTAAAATACAAAGATAAATTCCAAAATATGTAACTAAAAAATATAAAAAAATAATATTTTTAAAACAACTATTATTTAAATATTAAAAAACAATCATTATTTAAAAAAAATTGTTTTTTATTTAAACAAAATATTTTATAATTAAAATAATATTTATTAAATATTGTTTCTAAAAAATATGATTGAAAAAAAAATAAAAAATATATTAAAAAAAAAAATAAATTTATATAACATAAACGTCAAAAAAACAGATAACAATTTTGAAATTGTCGTAGTAAGCGACATTTTTCTAAATAAGACAGAACTACAAAAACAGCAAATAGTCTATTCTAATATACAAAAACTAATTTTTAAAAAAAAAATACATGCTGTTACTATTTATGCATATTCTATTAAAGAATGGAAAAAAAAATCCTTAAAACAAAAAACACAAAAAAACAAATAAAAAAAATAATTTTACATACTTTTCAGCATGAAGATTTTTAAAAAACAATAAAATTTATTGAAAATATATATAATATTGTTCTTTAAAAGTGTAAAAAAAATGCAGGTAACAAAAAAATGAAGGCAATATTTATTATTAAAAATAATCAATATTTAGCAAATACTGGTGATACTATTAATGTAAAAAAAATAGATTATAAAATTGGCAACATAATTTTTTTTAAAAAAGTTCTAGCAATATCAACTAAAAAAAAAATAATGATAGGAAAACCATTTTTAGATAAAGAATATGTAGAAGCAATAATAAAATCTCATAAAAAAAGTAAAAAAATTCACATCATAAAACATAAAAGAAGAAAACATTATAAAAAGAAACAAGGACATAGACAAGAATATACAGTGATAAAAATAACAAAAATAAGTAATAACAATAGGACTTAATAAATATGGCACATAAGAAGGCTGGAGGATCAACTAGAAACGGTCGAGATTCTAATCCTAAAAGACTAGGAATAAAAAAATTTGGTGGCGAAAAAGTACATCCAGGAAATATAATATTAACACAAAGAGGAACTAAATTTCACCCAGGGAAAAATGTAGCATGTGGCCGCGACCATACATTATATGCATTGGTATCAGGATCAATAAAATTCGAAACAAAAGGCATTAATAAAAGGAAATATGTGAAAATTATATAACATGTTATATTTTTTAAAAAAAGTGATATATTAAAATTTTTTTATAATACTTCAAACGAAAAAAAATTAAAATATAGTTTTATAAAGAGAAATAAATGAAATTTATTGATGAAATTTTAATTTTAGTAAAATCTGGAAACGGAGGAAATGGATGTACTAGTTTTAGAAGAGAAAAATTTATACCCAAAGGAGGCCCTGATGGAGGTGATGGTGGGAACGGAGGTGATGTATGGATTATATCAGATATAAATTTAAATACATTATCAAAATATAATTTTAAAAAAGTTTTTAAAGCAAAAAATGGACTAAATGGAAGTAAAAAAAAATGCTCTGGAAAAAGAGGAAAAGACATATATATAAATGTTCCTCTAGGAACCAAAATAATAGATGCAGATAGAAATATAATTATATATGACATAACAAAAAAAGAACAAAAAGTACTTATTGCAAAAGGCGGGAAAAGAGGATTAGGAAATTACAAATTTAAATCTTCTACAAACAGAACACCTTTCAAACATACTAAAGGAAAAGAAGGAAAAAAAGTAAGAATTAAGTTAAAGTTAACTATATTAGCTGATGTGGGAACATTAGGATTACCAAATTCTGGAAAATCTACATTAGTTAAAAATATATCAAATTCTCGAACAAAGATTGGATCGTATCCTTTTACTACATTATATCCAAAATTAGGTGCAGTATTCATAAAGAAAAAAAAATTTATAATAGCTGACATACCTGGAATAATTATGGGTGCTTCAAAAGGGACAGGATTAGGAATACAATTTTTAAAACATATAGAAAGATGTAGAATATTACTTCATATAATAGACTTTTCTATAAAAAATATATCATCTATTATAAAAAATATAGAAATAATAAAGAAAGAAATAATAAAATACAATAAAAATATATTAAAAAAACCTATATGGATGATTTTTAATAAAATAGATAAAATAAATTACAAGAAAAAGATAGAACAAATAAAAACAAAATATCTAAGTGTAGAAAAAATTTTTTTTATATCTGCTAAAAACAAAATAGGTACTACAAAATTATGTAAAAATATTTTTAGTTTTCTCAAAAGATATAAAATTTAATTGTGTTAAACTTTAAAACCCGAGTATATAGAAGATTATACCGGGTTATAAATTTGTATTTTAAAATTTAACGCTTAGAAAATTGCGGTTTTTTTCTAGCTTTTCTAAGTCCACACTTTTTTCTTTCCACTTTTCTAGAATCTCTAGTAACAAATCCAACTTTTTTTAATTTAGGTTTAAAAGATCCGTCATATTGTATTAATGATTTTGTAATTCCCTGTCTTATAGCGCTAGCTTGACTAGATATGCCCCCTCCTTTTACAGTAATAAAAAAATCAAATTTATTATGTAAATCTAATAATATTACTGGTTGTAAAACAATGTCGCATAAAGTTTTTCTTGTAAAATATTTGCTTAATTTTTTTTTGTTTATTATAATTTTACCAACTCCAATTTTTAAAAATACTCTAGCAGAAGAAGTTTTTCTCCTACCTGTTCCATAATTTTTTGTGTTCATAATTTATTTAAAAATTCCTAATCAAATTTCTAATAATGTTGGTTTTTGGGCAGAATGTTTAAAAACATTTCCTGAATATATTTTTAATTTTTTAATAATTTTTCTACCTAGTGTATTTTTTGGTAACATACCTTTAATAGCTCTTTTTATAACAAATTCAGGCTGTATTAATAATAAACTTTTCAAATTAATAGCCTTTAACCCACCAACATATCCAGTATGTCTAAAATAAATTTTTTTGTTTATTTTATTTCCAGTAAACGAAATTTTTTCCGCATTGAATATAACTATATAATCTCCATTATCTACACTACTAACATAATTAGATTTATGTTTACCAATTAAATATTTAGATACACTAGACGCTAATCTTCCTAATATTTTGTTTTCAGCATTTACATAAAACCATCTTTTTTTATTTATAATATTTTTGACAAAAAAAGTTTTCATTTTAAAAAAAACACCTATATAATAATATTATTAATAAGAATTTTAAAAAGTTTCATATAATAAAAATATATTTTTTATATAAATTATAACATTATATTAAAAAAAAGAAATTATTTAAAAAAAATAAAACTTTACGTTTTTATAATTAAAAATTTTTACATTTTTATTTTTTTTTAACATTTAGTATTAAAATTCTAATTTAATTTTTATAATATACAAGAGAACATATTTTTATGAATTTAGAAACGGATCTTTTAAAACTTAGGAACAAAATTGATAAAATAGATAATACTATAATTAAAAAAATTTTTGAAAGAAATTGTATTTCTAAGAAAATTGCTCAAACTAAAATTTATTTAAAAAAAAATGTAAAAGATAATAATAGAGAAAAAAAAATATTATCAAAAATATGTAACGAATCTAAAAAATATAATATTTCCAAAAAATGTTTAAAAAAAATTTTTGAAATTATAATATATTATTCAATTAAAATACAAAAAAAAGTATTTTTACATGGAAATATAAAAAAAATATCACTTTTAGGTCCTAAAGGTACATATTCATATTACGTTACAAAAAAATATTGTGATAAAAATAATATATTACACAAGATTTTATCATATAAAACATTTGAGGATGCGGCTAAATCTGTAGAAAATAACATATCAGATATATCAATATTGCCGTTAGAAAACAGTAATACTGGAAAGATCAAAGACGTTTATAACATTTTATTAAATACTAAGTTATTTATTACAGAAGTAATATATTTACAAATAAATCATTGTCTATTATCTAACAATGAAAATATAGAAGTTAAACAAATAAAAAAAATATATACTCATATTCAACCTTTTTTACAATGTGAAAAGTTTATAAAAAAATTTTGTACATCTAATATTAAATTCACTAAAAGTACATCAAGTGCAATAAGAATTATATTAAAAAAACGAGAAAAACATGTAGCCGCTATAGCTAGCTCAAAAAATGTGAAACTATTTAATTTAAAAATTTTAAAAAAAAATATACAAAATAATAAAAAAAATTTTACTAAATTTATAATGTTGAAAAAAAATATTATTAAAAAAATAGACAAAAACAAAAAAATAGTATTAATAAGATTTAAGTATACTAGAGACATATTTCCCTCTGACATATTACTAATAATGCACAAAGAAAACATAAATATACAATCGTTAAAAAAATACAAAAATAAATCATATACATATTTTATGGAAATATTAAATAGTAAAATACTTAAACTTAACATAAAACAGATATTAAAAAAAATTTCTAAAATTTCTGAAAATGTTAGAATAATAGGAAACTATAACTTTTTTTTAAAAAAAAATTTTTAAATACACTAAATATATTTTAAGAGAAAAAAATGTTTAAAAGTTTAAGAGAAAAATTCAATACTATAATAGAAAAAATATATGGAGTAGGAAGAATAACTAAAAAAGATATAAATAGCACTATACGAGAAATTAGAACATCTTTTTTAGAAGCAGACGTAGCTATAGAGGTAACAAAAAAATTTATTTACAAAATAAAAAAAAAAGCAATAGGAAAAAAAATAAACAAAAGCTTTACTCCTGGACAAGAGTTAATAAATATAATACAAAAAGAAATGTTATTAGAATTTGGAGAAGATCCTAGCCTTATAAATATATCTTCGAAGAATCCATCTATAATATTAGTAGTAGGATTACAGGGAATGGGTAAAACTACTAGTACTGTAAAAATAGCAAACTTTATAAAGAAAAAAAATAAGAAGAGAGTGTGCGTATTTTCATTAGATATAAATAGACCGGCTGGAATAGAACAACTAAAACTTTTATCAAATATGTCTAACATAGATTTTTTAGATATAGAAAATAAGACAAATCATATTAAAATATTAGAAATAGGATTAAAAAAAGCTAAAAAAAAATTATATGAATGTATTCTAATAGATACTGCTGGCAGGTTGCATGTAAACAAACATATGATGGAAGATTTAAAAAATATACAGCGATTTTCCAACCCAATAGAAACATTATTAGTTTGCGACGCCATGATAGGACAAGATTCTATAAA
Organism: Buchnera aphidicola (Chaitoregma tattakana); assembly: GCF_039370165.1. Taxonomy (NCBI): domain Bacteria; kingdom Pseudomonadati; phylum Pseudomonadota; class Gammaproteobacteria; order Enterobacterales; family Erwiniaceae; genus Buchnera; species Buchnera aphidicola. The sequence goes on from NZ_CP134991.1 coordinate 286,786, forward strand.
AATAATAGAAAGCTTTAATAATAATATTAATTTAACAGGCATAGTTTTGACCAAAACAGATAGTGATGCTAGATGTGGAATTGCATTATCTGCTAAGAGCATAACAAAACAACCGATAAAATTTTTATGTTTTGGAGAACAAATTCACCAAATAGAAATATTTAAACCAAAAAAAATGGTTAATAGAATAATAGGAATGGATGACATAACATCATTTATAGAAAAAATAAATAATAAAATAAACAAAAAAAATCTGTCTTTATCAAGAAATTATTTAAGAAGAAAAAATAGATTTAATTTAAATAATTTTTTAAATCAAATTGATAAATTAGATAAAATTGGAGGAGTTGATAAAATTATAGAAAGAATACCAGAACAATATGTTTTAAAAAATCAAACAATTTCGAGCTTAAATAATTCATTGGTAAAAAATTTTAAAACAATTATACAATCTATGACACATAAAGAAAGAAATAATCCAAAAATAATAAAAGGATCAAGAAAAAAAAGAATAGCATTAGGATCAGGATGTACTATACAACAAGTTAATATATTGTTACAAAAATTTTACCATGTAAAAAAAATTATGAACAGGATGAAAAAAGACGGAACAAAAAGTTTTTTTAAAAACTTATTTAACAAAAAAATTTTTTAACAAAAATCTTAGGAAAAATTAACAAATGGTTAAAATACGATTATCTAGAAAAGGATCAAAAAAAAGACCGTTTTATCAGATTTTAGTATCTGATGTAAGGTCTCCACAAAATGGAAAATTTATAGAAAAAGTGGGATACTATGATCCAATTAAAAAAAATGCTACAAAAAATTTTTTCATATCAATAGAAAGAGTTAACTTTTGGGTTAGTAAAGGTGCTATTTTATCTAAAAGAGTAAAAAATATTATGAAAATAAAAAAATTATGTTAGTAGTAGGAATTATAAAAAAATCTTTTGGAATATTTGGATGGTTAAAACTAGTTTCGTTTACTGAAAAACAAAAAAATATGTTTAACTATTTACCATTATATATATGTATAAAAAAAGAATATAAAAAAATAGAAATAAAAAAGTGGAAAATTTATAAAAAAAATATTTTAGTAAAAATTAAAAATGTAGAAAATAGAACAGAGTCTGAAAAATTTGTTAAAAAAAAAATATTTGCAAACAAATCTTCTATTCCTATATTAACACAAAATGAATATTATTATAAAGATATAATAAAATGTAAAGTATATGATAATAAAAATAATTTTTTAGGAATAGTTTTAAAAATAATAGACGCAAAAACATCTAGCATATTGTTAATAAAATTAAATGATACATTGAAAAATCTTAACAAAGAAATATTAATACCATTTATAATAAATGAATATATAAAAGAAATAAACATAAAAAAGAAACAAATTATAGTAAAAAATTATATTTACTTTATCTAAATAATATGAAAACAAAAAATAACTTTATAATAAACATAATAACTATATTTCCAGAAATGTTTAAAATCATATTAAAATATGGAATAATAAAAAAATCTATCGAAAAAAAAATATTAAAAATAAAATGCTGGAATCCTAGAAAATTTATAAATGACAAAAGTAAAAATATAGACGACAAACCATATGGTGGCGGCCCTGGAATGATTATAAAACCGTATCCACTATATAATACAATAGAACACATAAAAAATTTATGTAAAAAAAATAGTATACAAACTATTTATATGTCTCCCCAAGGAAAAAAAATAAGTAAAAAAGTAATATTAAATATTTTACAACATAAACAAATAATATTAGTGTGTGGAAGATATAAAGGAATAGATGAAAGAATAATAATAAAAGAAATAGATCAAGAAATATCAATAGGAGACTATGTATTAACTGGTGGTGAAATACCAGCAATGGTTTTAATAGAATGTATTATAAGATTTGTACCTGGAATTTTAAAAAAAAAATGTTCTATAGAAGATTCATTTTTTAATGGTCTATTAGACCATCCTAACTATACTAAACCTAAAATATTTAAAGGTATACAAGTTCCAAAAGTGTTATTGTCAGGTAATCATAAAAATATAAAGATATGGAAATCTAAAGAATCTTTAAAAGCGACATTATTAAAAAGACCAGATATGTTAAAAAAAAAAATTAAATATAATAAAAAAGAGATTTTAAAAATCTTAGGACAAGAGTACAAAAACTAATTTTATATAACAATTAAAATGATATTTATGAAAAAAATTATAGAAAAAATAGAAAATAACAATATATTAAAAAATATACCGACATTTCAGTCTGGAGATACAATTAACGTAAAAAGTTGGATAATAGAAGGAGAAAAAAAAAGAATACAAAATTTTACAGGAATTGTTATAGCAACTAGAAATAGAGGATTTAGATCATCATTCACAGTAAGAAAAATTTCTAATGGAGAGGGTGTCGAAAGAGTTTTTAAAAAATATTCCCCTATAATAAAAGAAATAGAAATAAAAAAAATTTCAAAAGTTAGAAAATCCAAATTATATTATATGAGAAAATTGCATGGAAAATCTTATAAAATAAAAGAAAAACAAAATAAAAAAAAAGTACATTAGCAAATTTATTTTATAAGAATATTATATTTACCATCATGCAGTATTATAAAACTGCATGATACAAAAATATTAAACTGACCCGCCAACAGTTATATGTTCTATTTTAATAGTAGGTTGACCCACTCCTACATGAACTTCTTGATTTTCTTTCACACATACTCCTAGTCCATCATCTATTCTAAAGTCGTTGCCAACCATAGAAATATTTTTCATTACATTTAATGCAGACCCAATAAATGCAATGTCCTTAATAGGATATGTTATTTTACCGTTTTGTATTAAGTATGCTCTTGAAGAATTAAAAACAAAATTTCCTGAAACAATATCTACTTGTCCTCCTGAAAAATTTACAGCATATATTCCGTATTTAACACTATTTATAATATCCTTAGGATCAGTGGTGCCATTAAGCATATAAGTATTTGTCATTCTAGGATATGGTATAAATTTATAAGATTCTCTTCTAGCGTTTCCTGTAAGATCTGATTTCGTTAACATAGAATTATACATATCTTGCAAATATTTACACAAAATACCATCTTTTATTAAAATATTAAATCTTGTATTAACACCCTCATCATCTATGTTGGAAGTTCCTGCTCCATGTAAAAAAGTTCCATTATCTACTATTGTACATAAGTTAGAAGCTATTTTTTGTCCTATTTTGTTACTATATATTGAAATATTTTTTCTACTAAAGTCACCTTCTAATCCATGTCCTATAGCTTCATGTAATAAAATACCAGGCAATCCAGATCCTAATATTACTGGAAAAGAACCAGAAGGAGCACATTTTGCTTTTAGATTTATTAAAGACGATTTTACTGCTTTTCTAGACCATTTTTTTATAATATTATTTTCACATTTTATAATATCTGAAAATAAATTATTAACATTATTTAACTTTCCACCACAACTTCCTGTAGAAACAATACTGTTCTCTTCAGAGAAAACTATTATTTTAATACATATAAAAGGTCTAACATCAGTAGAAATATTTTTATTTGTAGATGTCACCAAAACTTGTTCATATTTTATAAACATAGAAATTATGACGTTAAACACTCTTTTATCAATATTTCTAGCTAATTTATTTATCATATGTAATATTTCTAATTTTTCTAAAAAATAGCATTTTTGTAAATAATTTTTATATATAAAATTATTATTTTGATTTTTGTTATAAATTATATCTATACAACTAACATTTTTTTTAACAACATGCATATTAACAATACTTTTTACTAAATATCTTAATTTTTTTAAAGATATACCGTTAGAATAAATGAAATTAACTTTTTTATCTAATATAGATCTTGCGCTAATCCCAGAATCTTCAAAATAAGATATTTTTTTAACTATATTTCTAGAAAATGTTATATACTCACAAGATATTACTTGAAAATATAAATCTGCATAATCTATATACAAAACATTTAAATTATTAACTTCATAATTCATATCTTCATAAGAAATATTATGTTTTAAAATTAAATTATAAAATACCGAATCTAATTGCATATGTAATTATACTCATAATGAATAATTAAAAAAATATATAATAAAACTTCTAAAAAAAAATGTTTATATACTAAATATAAAAATTATTTTGCATAATATATATTATAAAAATTTAAAATATATGTTAATTACATAAAACTATTATAATAATAATTTATAAAATACTCAAAAAAAACATAAAAAAATACAATGAACAAAAATACTATTTTGTTAATAAACGGACCAAATTTAAATTTATTGGGTGTAAGAGAAAAAAAAATATATGGAAATATAACTTTAGAATTGCTAATAAAAAAGTTAAAAAAAAAATCTAAAAAATTAAAAATAAATTTAAAAACTTTTCAATCTAATTCTGAATCTAAATTAATAGATAAAGTACAACAATCTAAAAATTTAGTAAATTATATTATAATTAATCCAGCTGCATATACACATACAAGCATAGCATTAAGAGATGCAATTTTATCAGTAAAAATTCCATTTATAGAAGTACATATTTCTAATATATATTCTAGAGAAAATTTTCGAGCAAATTCTTGGTTTTCAGATATTGCTATAGGAACAATATGTGGTCTAGGTATACAAGGATATTTTTTAGCAATAGATGCAATATATGAAAAAATGTTAAATAATAATATAAAATAATTTATAATAATTAATAAATTTTGCGCTTTTATAAAAAGAAAGCGCAAAATAAAAATAAGAAAAAAAAATTTAAAGTAATTCGCAAAATTTTAAAAATATTCACATAATAAACAAAAAATTTTATAAAAAGAACTATAAAAATGTATATTAAAATATAATTCTAAACATTAAACTATAAGCTATCTAAATCATACGTACATTTCTATATACAATCGCACATTCTATTAAAAACCTCTATGCAATTTATATATTAAATCAACCATATCTTTTGGAAGAGCTGAGTGAAATTCTTTTTTTTCATTAGTTTTAGGATGATTAAATTTTATGTTAACTGCGTGTAAAGCTTGTCTTGGAAATTTTTTTATGTAATCTAAACACTTTTTTTCTAACAAATGAATGTTTCTATTATCAAAATATTTTTTATCTCCAATCAAAGGATGATTAATATACAAAAAATGTACCCTGATTTGATGTGTTCTTCCTGTTTTTAATTTTATTTTAACATGTGTACAACCTGAAAATCTGTTTATAACTTTATAATAAGTAATAGCTTCTTTACCAGATACATGTACTGACATTTTAGTTTTAAAATAATTATGTCTTTTTATAGGTTTAGATATATATCCATCTGAAAATATATTACCAACTACAATAGCTTCATATTCTCTAACTATATTTCTTTTTTTCATAAAACTAATTAATTTTTTATAAGAAAACAAATTTTTTGCTACAATTAATAAACCAGTCGTATCTTTATCTAATCTATGTATTATGCCAGCTCTCGGAACATGTTTAGACTCCTTAATATGATATAATATTGCGTTTAGCAAAGTTCCTGATAAATGACCATTTCCAGGATGCATAACAATTCCAGCATATTTATCTATTATGACTATATCTTTATCTTGATATAAAACATTTAAAGGAATATTTTCAGGAGATATAGAAGTTTTTTTAACAAGACTATCTATAAATGTTATTTTTGCACAAATAATTTTTTTACTTGGTTTTTTACATACAATTCCATCAACAAAAACTTTTTTATCAAATATAAAACTTTTAATTTTCGATCTAGAATATTTAAAAATTTTTTTTTTTAAAAAAATATCTAGTCTAGTTTTTTTTTTTAAGTTTGCAAAAAATATGTTTTTACTTCCTAATGTATAATCCATAAAATTCTTATAATAATAGTAAAGTGTTTTTTTTAAAACTTTATATATAGTTAAAAATAAAAATTTAAACATACAAAATTTATATTATATAATTTGCACATAAGCACATCAAAATACAGATATTAACTGTTAAAAATGTTTCAATTACATAAAAATATGATATACAGTTAATAATCTTATTCTATTAACATAAAATATATACTAAAATTAAATTTAGAAAACCAGATTTTAATATTATATACACACTAAAATATGAAAACAACTGATGAAATAAAAACAATGTTTTTAAATTTTTTTAAAAAACATGGTCACAAAGTAGTTAAAGAAAGTTCTATAGTACCAAAAAAAGACAAAACATTATTATTTACAAATGCTGGCATGAATCAGTTTAAAGATTATTTTTTAGAAAAAAAAAAGAGCAAATATAATAAAATTGTTACTTTACAAAAATGTATTCGAACAGGAGGAAAAGAAGATGATATAAATAAAGTAGGGGTCACTAACCACCATCACACTTTTTTTGAAATGCTAGGTAATTTTAGCTTTGGAGGTTATTCAAAAAAACAAGCTATTTTATATGCTTGGACATTGTTAACAAGCAAAAAATACTTCGCTTTAAATAAGAATAAAATTATAGTAACAGTAAATTACGAAGACATAGAAACTTATGAAATATGGCTTAAAGTAATAAAATTAAACAAAAAAAACATAATAATAACTGAGAAAAACAGCTCCAAAAACTTCTGGCAAATGGGAGAAACAGGTCCATGTGGGCCATCTACAGAAATTTTTTATAAAAAATATATTAATAAAAAAAATAATTTTGATAAAGAAATTTTAGAAATATGGAATATAGTTTTTGTACAGTATAATAATACTGGTATAAAAAAATTAACTAAACTAAAAAACATTTATGTAGATACAGGAATGGGCTTAGAGAGAATCGCATCAATATTACAAAAAGTCAATTCTACTTATGAAATAGACATATTTAAAAAAATAAAAAAAAAAATAATTCAAATTAGCAATTCAAAAAAAAAATTTAAAAAATCTATTAACATAATATTAGACCACATAAGAACAGTATCTTTTATAATTTCAGAAAACATAACACCTGCTAACGAATATCATGGGTATATATTAAAGAAAATCATTAGAAGAATTATATTACATGGCAAAAAACTATGTATTAAAAATCCATTTTTACATATTCTTGTCCCAGAAGTTATAAAAATTTATAAATCATATAAAAAATTAAAAATTTATCAGAATAAAATAGTAAAAATATTACAAGAAGAAGAAGAAATGTTCAAAATTACTTTGAACAAAGGTATAAAATATTTAAAAAAAAAAATAAAAAATAAAAAAATAGATGCTGAAACAGTATTTTATTTGTATGATACTTTAGGATTACCTATAGATATTACAAAAAACATATGCAAAAAAAACAATATAAAAATAAATGAAGATAAACTTTTTAAAATAATAAATAAAAAAAAAATATATAATAAAAGTATAAATATTTTTAAAAAAAAATATAACAGCTATATTTCTCCAATAAAAAAAACTAAATTTTTTGGATACAAATTTAAAAAAATAACTAGTACAATACTATATATATATAAAAATAAAAAACAAGAAAACAAAATATTTTATCCAGATGAAGCAATTATTATATTAAAAGAAACAACATTTTACGGAGAATCCGCGGGGCAAATTGGAGATTCAGGTATAATATATAATAAACATGCTACTTTTTTAGTAGAAAATACTACAAAAATACATAATATGACGTTACATCAAGGAAAAGTAATAAAAGGAAGTTTTAAAAAAAAAGAAAAAATTATTTCTAAAATAGACTATAAAAAAAGACTATCTATACAAGCAAATCATACTTCCACACATCTACTACACAAAACATTAAAAATATATTTAGATAACAAAATAACACAACAGGGATCCAACATTAAAGAAAAATATTTTACATTCGATTTTTCATATATAAAAAAAATATCAAATAATGAAATTTATAAAATAGAAAAAAAAATAAATAAAGAGATACAAAAAAATCATACAATTAAAACTGAAACAATTGAAGCAAATGAGTATAATAAAATACATAAAAAAAAGTTATTAATAGAAAAAGGTTATAAAAATATAAGGATAGTTAAAATAGGAAATTTTTCTTCAGAGCTGTGTTCTGGAACACATGTAAAATCTACTGGTGAAATAGGAATATTTAAAATTTTTAAAATATACAAGATATCAAGTAAAAAATATAGAATAAGAGCTGCTACAAGAAATTTTGCTTTTAAAAAAATGTATAAAAATGAAAAAATTATAAAAAAAATATCTAAATTAATAAAAATAAAAAACACAAAAATATTAAGTTATATAAATCTAATATTAGCAAGAAATAAATCTTTGAATAATACAATAACTTTATTAAAAGAAAAATTATTAAACAAAAAAGTTAAAAAAATGTTTTCTAACGTAATAAAAATAAAAAAATACAATATAGTAATAGAGACATTTCATAATGAAGAAAGAAAATTGTTGATAAAATATATAGACAAATTAAGAAATGAAAAACAAGAAATAATAATAATACTCGCAAATATAAAAAAAAATAATATATCTATATTAATAGGAGTAACAAAAAAACTTTCTGAAAAAATAAATGCTACCAAAATATTATATCAAATTAATAAAGTGACAGAAGGTAGAGGAGGAGGAAAAAATACTTTAGCAGAAGGAGGTAGTTCAAAAATAAAGTTAACAGAAAAAATGTTAAAAAATATAAAAGAGTGGTTTCCGTATAAATAAAAAACATTATTTTAAATAATTATATAAAAATATAAACTATACAAAAAAATAGGAAAAAATTATGCTTATACTAACTCGAAGAATAGGAGAAACATTAGTAATAGGTGATGAAATTACAGTAACTGTGTTAGGTATTAAAGGTAATCAAGTTAGAGTTGGTATTAATGCACCAAAAAATATTTCTGTGCATCGAGAAGAAATTTATGCAAGAATACAATCTGAAAAAAAAATAGTTAAATAAATACTTCGTCTTGCTTATTACTTAGCAAGACGAAATTATAACATATATAAATATTATTTGACTTATATATCAAAAAAAGTACAATCAAATTTGTAATAAAAATTTATTTGGTGAGATGACCGAGAGGATTAAGGTGCTCCCCTGCTAAGGGAGAATACATTTATAAAATGTATCGAGGGTTCGAATCCCTCTCTCACCTAACAATTATAAAAAAATTATTAAAAAATATTATTTTAAACAAAATATAATTATATTAAATATTAAAGCATCCGTAGCTTATATGGATAGAGCACTCGGCTACGAACCGAGAGGTTGAAGGTTCGAATCCTTCCGGATGNNCAAAAAAAAAAAAAAAAAAAAAAAAAAAGAAAAAAATATTAAGGAGATAAAATTGATTAAAAAAAAAAATTTTAATATCAGTTGGATAAAGAAAAATTCAACTATTTTTAAAAAAATTTATAGAGGAATAGAACGAGAAACTTTAAGAGTGGATAAATTTGGTAACTTATCTAAAAAAAAACACCCTAAACTATTAGGATCATCTTTAACACACAAATGGATAACAACAGACTTTGCAGAAAATTTAATAGAATTTATCACTCCAAAAACGAAAAATATATATAATTTAAAAAATGTTTTAACAGACTTATACATATACACACTAAAAAGTTTAGATAAAGAAACATTATGGCCTTTAAGTATACCCCCTAATTATCCCAAAAACAAAAAAACTATAAAAATAGCAAAATATGGAAATTCATATATAGGCAAAAAAAAAGAACTTTATAGAAAAGGATTACAAAATAGATATGGGAGTTATAAAAACATAATTTCTGGAATTCATTATAATTTTTCTTTACCAGAGGAGTTTTGGACAAAAAGAAATGCAAATAAACAAAGTAATAAAAATATTATTTCTAATGGATATATGAGCATCATAAGAAATTATTATAGATTTGGATTTTTAATACCATATTTATTTGGATCTTCACCGTATATATCTAAAAAAAGTATAAATAAAGAAAATATAAAAAAAAATAAAAATTTCATTAAAAAAGATGATATATTATACTCTCAATGGTCTACCTCATTAAGAATGAGCAAATTTGGACACACAAACAATATACAAAATAAAGTTAATATACAATTTAACTCTTTAAGAGAATATATTAAAAAAGTCAAAAAAGCATTAAAAACAAAAGATAAAAAATTTTCAAAAATAAAAAATAAAAATGAACAAATAAATTGTAATATTATTCAACTAGAAAATGAAATATATACGCATATTAGACCTAAACAAAATGTTAAGGAAGGAGAAACACAAATAAAAGCATTAGCAAGAAGAGGAATAAAATATATAGAAATAAGATCTATAGATATAAATCCATTTTCTTCTGTAGGAATAAAAAAATATCAAATATTTTTTTTAGATATATTTTTAATATGGTGTGCATCAATAAAATCTAAATATATAAAAAAAAAAGAAATGAAAGAGATAAATAAAAATTGGGAAAATATTTGTGTACATGGGAAAAAACCTGAACAAAAAATATATGTACAAAACAAAAAAAAAACATTTATAAAATTTGTTATGAAAATAATGAAACAACTACAACAAATTGCAAAAATTTTAGATTCAAATACACATTTTAAAGAATATGAAAAATCTTATGAAAAAATTAAAAAAATTTTACAAAACAAAAAATTAACTTATTCTTCTAGAATATTAGAAATTATAAAAAAATATGGTATGAAAAACACTGGCTTAAAATTGTCTAAAAAATATTTTAAAAATAATTTTAAAAAAAAGTTTAAAATAATTCACAAAATAGACTTTTTAAAAGAAATGTTAATATCTATAAAAAAAATAAGAATAATAGAAAAATATAATAAAAAAATATAAAACGAAAATATTATATTAAAATGTTTTTTTATTTAAAAACAGTAAGCTTTAACTTTTAATAATTTCTATACTATGTTCATTAGCAATTAAAGCAATATCTGCTTTTCTAACAGAAAATATTCCTACAGTTACTACCCCAGGTATACTATTTATTTTTCTTTCTAATTTAATAGGATCATTTATAATAATATTATAAACATCTATTATAATATTGTTATAATCAGTTAAGAAGTTTTTTCTTAACACAGGATAACCTCCTAATTCTATTATTTTTTTTTTAACAAAAGAATAAGCAATAGAAATTATTTCTATAGGAATTGGTTTACTAATACCAAGTAATTTAACCTTTTTAGTAAAATCAGCTATACAAATAAAAGTTTTTGACATACCAGCTAAAATTTTCTCTCCTGTCAACGCTCCCCCTCCACCTTTTATCATATGCATCTCACTATTTATTTCATCGGCTCCGTCTATGTAAACTTCTAATCTATCTATATCTCTAGCGTTAAATGTTTTAATATTATATTTTTTAAGATAAAAACTAGAAATATTAGAACTAGATACTACTCCTCTTATAATATGAGTATTTTTTTTTAATTCTTTAATAAAAGTTAACACTGTGCTTCCAGTTCCTATTCCTATTACTGAATCATAAGTAATATATTTTAATGCAGCTATAGATGACATTTTTTTCATTTTTTTTATATTCATAATAATAATATTAATATATAATATTCTCCAAAATATAAAAAATATAACCTAAAATAAAAAAATATATTTTTTAACATAAATAAAATAAAACTGGGACACCTGGATTCGAACCAGGGATGCCGGTATCAAAAACCGATGCCTTAACCACTTGGCTATGTCCCAACAAAATAAAATTTTCTTTCTATTATTATATAAAAAAAAATACGGAGAGCGAGATTTGAACTCGCATGCTTAACAAGCGTCAGAACCTAAATCTGATGCGTATACCTATTCCGCCATCTCCGCAAAATTAAAAAATATACTAAACTTTTATATACTTTTTATATAAACATAAAAAATTTAGCTATGATGGGAATTGAACCCATGACCTCAGCGTTATGAGTGCTGTGCTCTAACCATCTGAGCTACATAGCTATATTAATATAAAAAACCGTTCAAAACTAAAATATACTAAATTATAAAAAAATTATCAACAGATTTAAGAAATGTTTTATATAATTTCAGATAAAAAAATAGTTTTATATTATAATTACAATACAATATAAAAATTACCATAATAATTTAAATAAAAATATATTTATTATAAAAATAAAATATGCAAAATAATAAAAAAAAAAATTTTATAGATAAAATAATATTAAAAGACATTAAAAATGATAAACTTATAAAGATAAAAACTAGGTTTCCTCCTGAACCAAATGGTTATCTCCACATAGGACATGCAAAATCTATATTCACTAATTTTAATATAGCAAAAACATATAACGGAACATGTAACCTAAGATTTGACGATACAAATCCATATAAAGAAAAAAAAAAATATATAAACTTTATTAAAGAAGATATAAAATGGCTTGGTTATAAGTGGCATGGAAATGAAAAATATTGTTCAAACTATTTCGAAAAATTTTATAAGTATGCAATGATATTAATAAAAAAAGGATTAGCATATGTAGACAATTTAAACAATAAAGAAATTAAAATATATAGAGGTAGTTTAACAAAAAAAGGAATAAATAGTCCTTTTAGAAGTAGAAAAATAGAAGAAAACATAATGCTTTTTAAAAAAATGAAAAAAGGTGTTTTTAAAGAAGGATATTCATGTTTAAGAGCAAAAATAAACATGTCATCTAAAAGAATAATTTTAAGAGACCCTGTATTATATAGAATAATAAAATTAAAAAAACATTTTAAAACTATAAATAAATGGTGTATATATCCAACATATGACTTTTCTCATTGTATTTCAGATTATATAGAAAAAGTAACTCATTCCATTTGTACTCTTGAGTTTCAAGACAACAAAATATTATATAACTGGATATTAAAAAATATAGATGTTAAAAAAAAACCAAAACAATATGAATTTGCTAGATTAAATATAGAATATTCTGTACTTTCTAAAAGAAAAATTAAATTTTTAATAGAAAAAAAAATAATAAAAGAATGGTCAGATCCTAGATTATTAACAATATCTGGTTTAAGAAATAGAGGTTATACACCAAATTCAATAAAAAAATTTTGTTATAATGTTGGGCTTACTAAAAAAGAAAACTATATTCAATTTTCTTTTTTAGAACATTGTATAAGAAGTGATCTAGATAAAAAGG